>NZ_KB897929.1:0-176195 GCF_000377285.1 Thioalkalivibrio sp. ALE25
CGTTGGTGCCCCCTGTTTTCCGAGACAAGGCGCGTCGTGCAGCGGGTAGTGGTTCTACCCGCAAGCGGCGCAACGCAGGATCGGGGAACAGGGGGCACCAACCCCACAAGCCATTGAAAGCAGGGGCTCGGCCGCTTTTGCGCGGGAACGGCGTTGCGGCTCCCTTGTGCAGAATGACTGCACGGCGGTCACCGCGCCTTGTTCGCACGCAAAAGCGACTCGAGCGCGGACGTGCGATTCAATCAGCGTCTCCCTAGCGAAGCGTTCGCGAAAAGCCCCGTTCTTCGGGGCTTTTTTTGTTCTGTACTGCGGGAAGCAAGCAATGAAGTTCATCGATGAGGCCACCATTACGGTGAAGGCCGGTGACGGCGGAAACGGCTGTGTCAGTTTTCGCCGCGAGAAATACATCCCGTTCGGCGGCCCGGATGGCGGTGACGGCGGCGATGGCGGCTCGGTGTGGCTGGTCGGTGACGAGGGTCTGAACACCCTGGCCGATTTCCGCTATCAGCGCCGCTTTGATGCCCAGCGTGGCGAGAACGGCATGGGGCGCCAGCGCACCGGGGCCTCCGGCGAGGACCTGGAGATCCCGGTCCCGGTCGGCACCCAGGTGCGTGATGCCGAGACCGACGAGATCCTCGGCGACGTGACCCACGAGGGCCAGCGGCTGCTGGTCGCGCAGGGGGGCTTCCACGGGCTTGGCAACACGCGCTACAAGTCCTCCACCAACCAGGCGCCGCGCCAGAGCAAGCCGGGCACGCCGGGCGAGCTGCGCAAGCTGTCGCTGGAGCTGATGGTGCTGGCGGATGTCGGGCTGCTGGGGCTGCCGAACGCGGGCAAGTCCACGCTGCTCGCGCGCGCCTCCGCCGCGCGCCCGAAGATCGCCGACTATCCGTTCACTACCCTGATCCCGCAGCTGGGCGTGGTGCGCATCGGTGTGAACCAGAGCTTCGTGATCGCCGACATCCCCGGGCTGATCGAGGGCGCGGCCGAGGGGGCCGGCCTGGGCACGCGGTTCCTCAAGCACCTGGCGCGCACGCGGCTGTTGCTGCACGTGGTGGACGTGGCGCCGCCCGACCCGGAGGCCGACCCGCTGGTGGATCTGCGCACCGCGATCACCGAGCTGGAGCACCACAGCGACCAGCTGGCCGCGTTGCCGCGCTGGATCGTGCTGAACAAGAAGGAGCTGCTGGACCCCGAGGATCTGGCGGCCCTGGTCGAACGCGTGCGTGCCGACCAGGGGGCGGAACGTCCGGTGTTCGCCATCTCCGCCGCGACCGGCGAGGGCGTGGATGCCCTGCTCCAGGCCGTGATGCGCCATATCGAAGAGACCGCGCAGGCGGCGGCCGAGGCTGGCCGGCGCGATGCGATCGCCCACCCGGAGGACCCCGCGTGACCGCGGGGGACATGCGTGCGCTCCCGGCGATCCGCCGGGTGGTGGTCAAGATCGGGAGTGCCCTGATCACCGCGGATGGGGCCGGGCTCGACCGCCCGGCGCTGGAGTCCTGGGCGCACCAGATCGCGGCGCTGCGCCGACGCGGTCTGGAGGTCATCCTGGTCTCCAGTGGCGCGGTGGCCGAGGGCATGCGCCGGCTGGGCATGACCGAACGGCCGCACCAGTTGCATCACGTGCAGGCGGCCGCGGCGGTCGGCCAGATGGGGCTAGTGCAGGCCTACGAGCGCGAGTTCGCCAGCCACGACCTGCACGCGGCCCAGGTCCTGCTGACCCACGACGACCTGGCCGATCGCTCGCGCTACCTGAATGCCCGCAGCACCATGCAGGCGCTGCTGGAGATGGGCACGATCCCGGTGGTCAACGAGAACGACACGGTGGCCTACGAGGAGATCCGGCTGGGGGACAACGACACCCTGGCGGCGCTGGTCGCAAACCTGGTGGTGGCCGACCTGCTGCTGATCCTGACCGACCAGGATGGCTTGTTCGATCGCGATCCGCGCAAGCATGCGGACGCCCGCCTGATCGCCGAAGGCCGGGCCTCGGATGCCCAGCTGCACCGCTACGTGGCCGCCGATTTCGGGCGCCTGGGGCGCGGCGGCATGGCGACCAAGCTGCTGGCCGCCGAACGCGCGGCGCGCTCCGGTACGCATACCGTGATCGCCTCCGGGCGCGAGGCGCAGGTGATGGGGCGGGTGCTGAAGGGCGAGCCGCTGGGGACCTGGCTGAAGCCGGACCGCGAACCCCTGGCGGCGCGCAAGCGCTGGCTGGCGGATCAGCTGCACTCGCGCGGGCAGTTGCAGCTGGATGCCGGGGCCGCGCGCGTGTTGCGCGAGTCGGGCAGCAGCCTGCTGCCGGTGGGGGTGGTCGGAGTCGAGGGCGATTTCCGCCGCGGCGAGGTGGTGACCTGCCTGGACCCGGACGGGGTCGCGGTGGCGCGCGGGCTCACCAACTACGGGGCCAGCGAGATCCAGCGCATCCGCGGCCAGCGCGCCGACCGCATCGAGGCGGAGCTGGGCTACCTGCTGGAGCCGGAGCTGATCCACCGCGACAATCTCGTCCTGCTATCCTGATTCGCCTGCGAGCGCGTACGCGTTCGTACCCAGCCGCCCTCGGCGGGACTCCATGCCCCCCCTTGTGGGAGCGTGCTTGCACGCGAAGCCCCTGCCAGAGTCGGACGCGGGCAGGGGCTTCGCGTGCGGTGTATTGCGTGTGCCGAGCCGATCGCCATCCCGGCTCTGCGCCGCGCTCTGGCGGGGCTGGCTTTGTAGCGGCCGACCCTGCGTCGCCCCTTCTGACCCCTTAGTGCGCTTCCCGTCTTCCTGTTACACGCGATTTTCTCTGCACCCTTGTGGTTGAAAGACCAGGAGGCCGCGCGCCTCAGTCGTCGGTGTGGGTGGCGGTGACGTCGAGGTCCAGGCGGCCGCGCGCCAGGCGTGCGCGCAGGTGCTGGCCGGGGGCGGTCTGGTCCGCGCGGCGCAGGACCTCGCCCTCGGGGGTCTGCAGGATCGCGTAGCCGCGTTCCAGTACCGCCTCCGGGTCCAGGGAGCGGAGCTGGCGCGCGGTGGCATCCAGGTGGCGCTGGCGGGTGGCGAGCGCCTGCCGGGTGGCGCACTCCAGTTGCCGCTGGAGCCGCGCCAGGGCCTCCCGCCGCTGGGTGATGTCGTGGTCGGGGCGCACCCGGGCCAGACGCTGGCGCAGGTGCTCCAGACGCATGCGCGCGGCAGTCAGGCGGTTGCCGGGCGAGGCCCCGGCCAGGCGCAACTGGGCGCGCTGCAGCCGCGATCGGGCGCGTTCCTCGAGGCGTGACCAGGCGCGGTTCAGGCGCTCGCGCTGGTCGTCCAGGCGCTGGGCATTGCGCTCCAGGAGCTGGCTGGGGTGGCGGCGCTCCAGGCGGGTGTGCAGGGCGGTGAGGGTCTGCCGGTGGCGCGCGATGCGCTGGCCTAGCAGGCCGGTGAGGCGTTCGTGGGCCCGCGCCAGCTGGTGGCGCAGGGTGGCGGCATCCGGGCTGACGGCCTCCGCCGCGGCGGTCGGCGTGGAGGCGCGCAGATCGGCGACGAAGTCGGCGATGGTGGTGTCGGTCTCGTGCCCCACGCCGGTGACGATCGGGATGGGGCAGGCGGCGATCGCGCGTGCGACGCTCTCCTCGTTGAAGGCCTGCAGGTCCTCCAGCGAGCCGCCGCCACGGGCGAGGATAATCACGTCGACCCGGCCCTCGGCCGCAGCCTGTTCCAGCGCCGCGACGATCTGGCCGGCGGCCTGCGCGCCCTGGACGGCGGTGGGGTAAAGCGTGACCGGCAGCAGCAGCGGGAAGCGCCGCGCCAGGGTGCGCTCGATGTCGTGGCGCACGTCGCCCTGGGTGGAGGTGATCACGCCCAGGCGGTGGGTCCAGGCGGGCAGCGGCTGCTTGCGCTCGGCGTCGAACAGGCCCTCGGCGGCGAGTTTCTCCTTGAGCCGCTGGAAGGCGGCCAGCAGGCGCCCCTCGCCGGCCGGCTGCAGGGCCTCGACGATGATCTGGAACTGGCCACGGGCGCCGTAGATCCCGGCGCGCCCGCGGATCTGGACCGCGTCGCCGTCGGCAAAACGCGCCGCCTGGCGCGCCTTGCCGCGAAACAGCACGCAGTTCACCGAGGCGTTCTCGTCCTTCAGCGAGAAGTACTGGTGGCCCGAGGCATACTGGCGCAGGTTGGAGACTTCGCCCTCGACGCGCACCACGCCGAGGCCGTCGCGGAGCAGCCCGTCGGCGCACTGGTTGAGTTCGGTGACGGAAAAGACCGGGGTATCGCTCATGCGGCCCTCGCTTACAGGCGGCTGAAGACGCGCTGGAACACGTCGGTGCCGCGCCCGACCGGGTCGACCCGCAGGCGGGCCTCTTCCTCGGCCATGGCGTGAAACAGGCCGTCCATCGTGTGTTCCAGCACATGCTCGGCAAGGTCCAGACGCACGTTTGCGAGGAACGGGATGTCGCGCATGCGCGCCTCCAGTTCGCGATAGGTTGTCAGGGCCTCCACGGCGTCCAGGCTGTTCTCCACGGCCGGGCGCATGGCATCGGTCAGGCGCGGGCGCATGTGGGCCTCCAGATGGCGGGTGGCGGCGTCCTCGTCGCCCAGCAGGATGCCCCGTGCATTGTCCAGGTCGAGGGCGAAGATGGCCCGGATGAAGGGCTCCCGTGCCTGCCAGACGGCGTCCTCGGCCGCGCGGTTCATGCGCTCCTCCAGGGTGTCCAGCGGCGCGGCCATGCCCAGGCGCCCCAGGGAGCGTCGGGTGGTCGCGAGCACCTCGGGCAGGGGGATGCGCACGTCGGGATTGCCGTAGAAGCCGTTGCGCCGGCTGAGGGTCTCGGAGGCTGAGTGGGTCGCGATGACCAGGGCTTCGTGGACGGCCTCGATCAGCTCCGCGGTGGACAGCCCGGAGAACTCTGGCGGCCGTGTGATCAGCGCGCGGAACATGTCCTGGCCGAAGCGCCACCAGTCGGCTTGGGCGCTGGACGCGGTGGCCAGGCCGAGGCCGGGGGCCAGCAGCAGGGCCAGCGCGGAGCGGCGGGTGATGCGGGCCGGGGGCGCGCGTTCGGGCATGGGTTCTCGCCTGGCGGAGGGTCCGGAGTGAACCGGCATCCTATCAGGGTGCTCCGGCAGCGTCTGCGATCCGCCCTTCGCAGGCCTGTGTGCGCTTGTCGCGGGAGAGTGCGAATTCTATACTGAAGGGCTATTTATCTACCCCCGGGATTTCCTCCCCCTGCGTCCCGGCGGGCCTGTCCTGGAGTGGTGCATGCGGATACTCGGTGAAGCCCTTACCTTTGATGACGTGCTGCTGATCCCGGGACATTCGGATGTCGTTCCGCGCGATGTCGACCTGAGTACCCGGATCACCCGCGAGATCACGCTGTCCGCCCCGGTGGTGTCGGCGGCAATGGATACGGTCACCGAGGCCAGCCTGGCGATCGCGATGGCTCAGGAGGGCGGGCTCGGTATCGTCCACAAGAACATGTCGGTGGAGGCCCAGGCGGCCGAGGTCCGGCAGGTCAAGAAATACGAAAGCGGCGTGATCAGCGAGCCGATCACCATCGGCCCGGGCGCCACTATCGGCCAGGTGGTGGAGCTGACCGAGGCCAATCACATCTCCGGCGTGCCAGTGGTGGATGGCAACGATCTGGTCGGCATCGTGACCTCCCGTGACCTGCGCTTCGAGACGCGGATGGAGGCGCCGGTCACCGAGATCATGACCCCGCGCGACCGACTGGTGACCGTGCCCGAGGGGGCCGACCGCGAGATGGTGCTGGAACTGTTGCACAAGCATCGCATCGAGAAGGTGCTGGTGGTCAACGACGACTTCCAGCTGCGCGGGATGATCACCGTCAAGGACATCCAGAAGTCCACCGAGCATCCCAATGCCTCCAAGGACGAGCGCGGCCGCCTGCGCGTGGGCGCGGCGGTCGGCGTGGGCGATGGCACGGACGAGCGCGTGGCCGCGCTGGTCGAGGCCGGGGTGGATGTGCTGGTGGTGGATACCGCGCACGGTCATTCTCAGGGCGTGCTCGACCGCGTTGCCTGGGTGAAGAAGCACTACCCGGACGTGCAGGTGGTCGGCGGCAACATCGCCACCGCCGCCGCCGCGAAGGACCTGGTCGCGGCCGGGGCGGATGGCGTGAAGGTGGGGATCGGGCCGGGCTCGATCTGCACCACCCGCATTGTGGCCGGCGTGGGCGTGCCGCAGATCACCGCGATCTCGGATGTGGCCGAGGCGCTCCAGGGCACCGGCGTGCCGCTGATCGCCGACGGCGGCGTGCGCTTCTCCGGGGACCTGGCCAAGGCGATCGCCGCGGGCGCGGACTGCGTGATGCTGGGTTCGATGTTCGCCGGGACCGAGGAGGCCCCGGGCGAGGTCGAGCTCTACCAGGGCCGCTCCTACAAGATCTATCGCGGCATGGGCTCGCTGGGCGCGATGCAGCAGGGCTCCTCGGATCGCTATTTCCAGGACCCGAACGCATCGGCCGACAAGTTCGTGCCCGAAGGCATCGAGGGTCGCGTGCCGTACAAGGGCTCGATCGTCGCGATCATCTACCAGCTGATGGGTGGGCTGCGCTCGTCCATGGGGTATGTCGGCGCGCACAACATCGAAGAGATGCGGACCAAGCCGCACTTCGTCCGCGTGACCGCCGCCGGCATGCGCGAGAGCCACGTGCACGACGTGGCGATCACCAAGGAAGCCCCGAACTACCGAATGGACTGACCGGCCCGACACGGCCCGGTCCCGATACCCCACCGGCCGTCCGGCCGGTATAGCGGATGACCTCATGACCCAGGATCTTCACGCCCACCGCATTCTGGTGCTGGACTTCGGCTCCCAGTACACCCAGCTGATCGCCCGCCGCGTGCGCGAGGCCGGGGTCTACTCCGAGGTACACGCCTGGGACATGCCGGCGGCGGACATCCGCGCGTTCAATCCCACCGGGATCATCCTGTCCGGTGGCCCGGAGTCGGTAAATATCGACCAGCCGCCGCGCGCCGAGGACACAGTGTTCGAGCTGGGCGTGCCGGTGCTGGGGATCTGCTACGGCATGCAGACCATGGCCGCGCAGTTGGGCGGCCGGGTCGAGCCGTCCGAGCGTCGCGAGTTCGGCTACGCCCAGGTGCGCGCCCGCGGTCATACCCCGCTTTTGCGCGACATCGAGGATCACACCACACCGGAGGGCTACGGCCTGCTGGACGTGTGGATGTCGCATGGCGACCACGTGACCGAAATGCCGGAGGGCTTTCGCCTGATGGCCTCCACCGACTCCGCGCCGATCGCCGGCATGGCCGACCCGGAGCGCGGCTTCTACGGCGTGCAGTTCCATCCCGAGGTCACGCACACGACCCAGGGCCAGCGCATCATCGAACGCTTCCTGCACGAGATCTGTGGCTGCGAGGCGCTGTGGACCGCCGACAACATCATCGACGACATGGCCGCGCGGGTGCGCGAACAGGTCGGGGACGACCACGTGGTGCTGGGCCTGTCCGGCGGGGTGGACTCCTCGGTGGTCGGTGCGCTGCTGCACAAGGCGATCGGCGACCAGCTGACCTGCGTGTTCGTGGACACCGGACTGCTGCGCGAGGGCGAGGGCGACCACGTGATGGCGACCTTCGCCCGCCACATGGGCGTGAACGTGATCCGCGTGGATGCCGAGGACCGCTTCATGCGTGCGCTCGCCGGGGTCGAGGACCCGGAGGCCAAGCGCAAGGTCATCGGCGGGCTGTTCATCGACGTGTTCGACGAGGAGGCCGCGAAGCTGAACAACGTGCAATGGCTGGCCCAGGGCACGATCTACCCGGACGTGATCGAGTCGGCCGACTCCAAGACCGGCAAGGCGCATGTGATCAAGTCGCACCACAACGTGGGCGGGCTGCCGGAGAACATGAAGCTGGGTCTGGTGGAGCCGCTGCGCGAGCTGTTCAAGGATGAGGTGCGCAAGATCGGCGTCGAGCTGGGTCTGCCCACCGAGATGGTCTATCGCCACCCGTTCCCCGGGCCGGGCCTGGGCGTGCGCATCCTCGGCGAGGTGAAAAAGGAATACGCGGACCTGCTGCGCCGCGCCGATGCGATCTTCATCGAGGAACTGCGCAAGGCCGACCTGTACGACAAGACCTCGCAGGCGTTTGCGGTCTTCCTGCCGGTCAAGTCGGTGGGGGTCATGGGCGACGGCCGGCGCTACGATTACGTGGTTGCGCTGCGCGCGGTGGAGACCATCGACTTCATGACCGCCCGCTGGGCCCACCTGCCGTATGACTTCCTCGACCACGTCTCGCGCCGGATCATCAACGAGATCCCCGGTATCTCGCGCGTGACCTACGACATCTCCGGCAAGCCTCCCGCCACCATCGAGTGGGAATAGTCCTCTTGGACGGCGCCTCATAGTTGGGGGCAGAAAGCTGGACGTGGCAGTATCGGGTATTACCGAGTTGTGCGTGGTCAAATTCTGTTGAAAACGCCTCCCTGCCCCGGCAACGAAAAAGAGCGGCTGCGAGCGCTGCGGGCTCGAGGGCTATTGGATACCGCGGCTGAGGAGCGGTTCGACCGACTGACGCGTCTGGCGCGGCGGATGTTCGGGGTGTCCATCGCGCTGGTTTCGCTGGTGGATGAGGACCGGCAGTGGTTCAAGTCGCGGCAGGGTCTCGAGGTGGCGGAGACCGGGCGTGATGTCTCCTTTTGCGGGCATACGATTCTCGGGGGCGATATCTTCGAGATTCCCGATGCGCGCGCGGACGCCCGGTTTGCCGACAACCCACTGGTGACCGGGGAGCCGCAGATCCGGTTCTACGCCGGTGCACCACTGACAACCTCCGACGGTTACCGGATCGGGACGCTTTGCCTGATCGACGGCCGGCCGCGGCAGTTGAGCGAGGACGAGCGACGCTCCCTGCGTGACCTCGCCGATGCGGTCGCGGCGGAAATCGACTCCACCGAACAGCGGGCGCTTGGCAATGCGCTGGGCGATCTGCGGCAGCTTGGCGAGGTGATTACCCGTGCGCAGTCGGCGTTTATTCGCGATGCCGATCAGGACCGTGGGCAGGTCTTTGACGGACTGCTGGCGGATACCCTCGAGCTGACCCACAGCGAATACGGCTTTATCGGAGAGGTGCTGCACACGCCTGAAGGTTCGCCTTACCTCAAGACCAGTGCCATCACCAATATCGCCTGGGATGACGCGACCCGCGCCTTTTATGCGGCCAACGCACCCCAGGGGCTGGAGTTTCACAACCTGGAGACCCTGTTCGGCGCGGCCCTGACCGGCCAGGGGGCGGTGATTGCCAATGACCCCGCCGGAGATCCGCGCAGCGGGGGCTTGCCCGAAGGACATCCGCCGCTCAAGGCCTTTCTGGGGATACCCATCGAGCACGGGGGCGAGCGGATCGCCGTGCTGGGGATCGCCAACCGTCCGGGTGGCTACGACCCGGAACTGGTGGAGTTTCTGCAGCCGCTGCTCGCCACGCTGGGGCAATTGGTGGATGCGGCTCGCACCCGTCGTCGTTACCGGGCGGGCCAGTTGGAGCGGGCGCGGCTGTCCCGAGTTGCGAGCGAGACGACCAATGGCGTGATCATTACCGACGCCGACGGCCGGGTCGAGTGGATCAACGACGGCTTTACCCGCTTGAGTGGCTATACCTTGGACGCAATGCTTGGCCGCAAGCCGAGTGAACTGTTGCAG
The DNA here is from genome assembly GCF_000377285.1 of Thioalkalivibrio sp. ALE25. Lineage (NCBI taxonomy): Bacteria > Pseudomonadati > Pseudomonadota > Gammaproteobacteria > Chromatiales > Ectothiorhodospiraceae > Thioalkalivibrio > Thioalkalivibrio sp. ALE25. Next base: position 9,636 of record NZ_KB897929.1, read on the forward strand.
GGTGCCGGGACCGATCCGGAGACGGTAGCCCGGATCGGTGGGGCGCTGGCGCGCGGCGAACCATTCGTTGAAGAGCTGTTGAACTACCAAATCGACGGCCACCCGTACTGGGTGCGGATCCACTGTACCCCATTGCGCGACGAGCAGGGGGTGTTGCAGGGGTTCATCGCGATCGAGTCCGATGTGACCCGGGAACGCGAGGATGCCGAGCGGATCCGCGAGAGCGAGCAACAGTTCCGCTCGCTGGTCGACAATATCCCCGGAATCACCTATCGCTGCCTGCCGGATGCGGACTGGACCATGCTCTACATGAGCGACCAGGTGGATCCGTTGTCGGGCTACCCTGCCAGCGACTTCATCGACAATTCCGTGCGCAGTTACGCCAGCGTGATCCACGAGGATGACCAGGCACGAGTCCAGGATGCGGTGGAACAGGCCTTGAGCGCCGGCAACGACTGGTCCGTGGAATACCGTATTTGGCACCGTGACGGCAGTATCCGCTGGGCCCAGGAACGGGGCTCCGCCATTCGTGATCCGGATGGCCGAGTACGTTACCTCGACGGCTTCATCCTCGATGCGACTCGGGAACGGGAACATCGGGAACAGCATCAGCGCCAGCTGGACGCGTTTGCGGCGCTCAACGAGATTGCATCCCTGGTGGCGCTGGACCTCAATGACCAGCTCGATCGCGCGCTACAAACGGGGGCCGACTTTCTGGGGCTGGAACTGGGCATCGTCAGCCGGATCCGCGGCGACGACTATACGGTGCGGGCGTTCGTCGCGCCGGCTGGCGCCCCCCTCGAGCGTGGTCAGCGCTTTGCGCTCGGGCGTACCTACTGTGCGCTGACCCTTGCGCACAACGACCTGCTGACGATCGAGCACATGGGCGCGTCCGAGCACCAGGGCCACCCGTGTTACGCGGACCTCGGCCTGGAAGCCTACATCGGTGTCGTGCTGGAGGTTGAGGGGCAGCGCTTTGGCACCCTGAACTTTTCGTCGGCGCACCCCAGACCGGCCGCGTTCAGCGAGGGTGAACGCATGTTCGTGCGTCTGTTGGGGCGCTGGGTGGCCGCGAGCCTGGAGCGGGAACAGTCGCACGAGCAGTTGAAGAAGCTGACCTCACTGGTCCCGGGTATGGTGTATCAGTATCGGCAGTGGCCGGACGGCCGCGTGGCCTTCCCGTACAGCAGCCCCGGCATCCGGGGCATCTACGGCATCAGCGCAGAGGCGGCACGCGAGGATGCCAGCGCGGTGTTCCGCCGTCTGCACCCGAAGGACCGGGATCGGGTGGCGCAGTCCATCGAACGGTCACGGCGGGAAATGAGCAACTGGTATTGCGAGTATCGCACCCTGCGAGATGATGGTCGCGTGGGGTGGGTGCAGGGTCACGCCTCGCCCGAGCCCCTCTACGACGGCAGTACGCTGTGGCACGGATATATTCGGGATATCACGGATGAAAAGGAGGCCGAGCTGGCCGTCGCGGACAGCGAGGCCCGCCTGCGGGGGCTGTTCGAGCTCTCACCGGTGGGGATCGCGCTGAACGATTACGAGACCGGGGCGTTTGTGGATCTCAACGCGGCCCTGTTGCGCCCGACCGGTTATACCCGCGAGGAGTTCGTTGCACTCAGCTACTGGGATGTCACGCCCCGGGAGTACGCAGCGCAGGAAGCGCAGCAACTGGAGAGCATGGAACAGACGGGCCGTTACGGCCCCTACGAGAAGGAATACATCCGCAAGGACGGCACCCGGTATCCCGTACTGCTCAACGGAATGGTCGTGCACGACAAGTCCGGTCGCAAACTGATCTGGTCCATCATTGAGGATATCTCCGAGCGCAAGCGCATCGAGCGCATGAAAAACGAGTTCATCTCCACCGTCAGCCACGAGCTGCGCACGCCGCTCACGTCGATCTCCGGGGCCCTGGGCCTGCTGACGGGCGGGGCGGCAGGAGCGTTGCCGGAGCGGATGCAGGAGATGCTGGAGATTGCCCACAAGAACAGCCAGCGCCTGGGGCTGCTGATCAACGACCTGCTGGACATGGAAAAGCTGGTGGCCGGCAAGATGCGCTTCGAGATGCAAGAGCAGCCGCTGTTCCCGTTGCTGGAGCAGGCTGTGCGTAGCAACCAGAGCTATGCCGACCAGTACGGGGTGCACCTGGTGCTGGATGCGGAGGACGACGGGGTCCGAGTCGAGGTGGATGCCGACCGCCTGCAGCAGGTATTGGCCAATCTGCTATCCAACGCAGCCAAGTTCTCTCCGGAGGGTAAGGAGGTGCGGGTGGCGGTGGAGCATGACGGCGCCCGGGTGCGCGTCTCGGTGATCGATCATGGCCCCGGGATCCCGGAGGCGTTCCGCGAACGCATCTTCCAGAAGTTTTCCCAGGCCGATGCCTCCGACACCCGCCAGAAGGGCGGTAGCGGCCTGGGACTGTCGATCACCCGGGAGTTGGTGGAACGCATGGGCGGCGAGGTCGGGTTCGACTCCGTGCCGGACACGGGGGCGACTTTCTGGTTCGACCTGGTATGCCACCGTGAGGGGGCCCGCGGATGAGGCAGCAGTGGCCAGACCCGGTGGAGCGCGGGCTTGCGACGTTGGCGCTGGCCCTGCTGGCGGTGGCCGGTAATTACTTCCATCTGCCGCTGCTGTTCGGTCTGGACTTCATCTTCGGATCGATCGCGGTGATGCTCGCGGTGCTGCTGCTGGGGACGCTGCCCGCGGTGATTGTCGCGATCGCCGGGGGGCTCTACACCCTGGTCCTGTGGGGCGTTCCGTATCCGATGGTGGTGTTCGTGATCGAGGCACTGGTAGTGGGCCTCGTTTACCGGCGCTGGCTGTACAACGTGGTGGTGGCCGACCTGCTGTACTGGGTGGTGATCGGGGTTCCGCTGGTATTGCTGTCCTATCGCGGACTGATCGGGATGGACTGGGAACCCACCACCATGATCGCCCTGAAGCAGGCGGTGAATGCGCTGTTCAACACACTGATCGCCAGCCTGCTGGTGATGCTGTGGCGGTTGTCGGGTCGCGGCGCGCAGGCCTCCCGGCTGGGCAGGCCGTCGCTCGCGAGTCTGTTGTTCCACGCGATGCTGCCGGTCACCCTGCTGGCGGGCCTGGTCCCGATCCTGCACGAGGGCTATCAGCAGCGCGACGGGCACGAGGCCTTCATGGTCGAACGCCTGCAGGAACGCGCCGAGAATCTGTCCGAGCGGCTCGCAACCGATTACCGAGAGGGTCGGGTCCGCTATGACTACCATCTGGGGCGGGTGCAGACGCGCGAGGACCTGGGACTTGCGATTGTGTCCCCGGAGGGTCGGGTGCTGGCCAGTCGGGGCGAGGTCCGCAGCGTGCTGGAGGCGTCGGACGGCCAGGTGGAGCCCCGGGATCGAGAGCTTTCGATCTGGTTGCCGGGCGGTTCGATGTCGGCCGTGGGTCGCTGGGGACAGGGTTCCTATTTCGTTGACGCGCCGGTGGGTCCAGTGCCGGATGTCGGGCAGGTGTATGCGGAGATGCCGGCGGCGCCGGTGGTCCGGGCCCTGGAGCATCAGCGCGTCGAGTTGTTTGCTCTCCTGACGGTGATCGTGGCCCTGGCCATCGTGGTCTCGGCCGCCTTGAGTTATGCCATCAGCCGTCCATTGCGCAAGCTGGATGCGGTCAGCGCAGGACTGGGTTCGGACATCGCCGCGGGGCGTGCGCCGGTACTGCCGGAAAGCCGGATTTTCGAATACGACGGCCTGGCCGGGACCCTGCGGGAGATGTCGCGGCAACTGGTGGCCAGTTTCCGCCAGCAGGCGCAGGCGCGAAGCGAACTCGAGTCCGAGGTGCAGACGCGTACCGCAGAGCTTGCGCAGACCGCCGATCAGTTACAGGCGGTTCTGGCGGCGGCGTCGGAATTCGCCATTGTGGTGACCGACCGCGATGGTCTGATCACCCTGTTCAATCCGGGCGCGGAAAAGATGACGGGCTATGCTGCCGACGAAATGGTGGGCCAGCAGTCGCCCGTCCTGTTCCATGTGCCCGAGGAGATCGCGGCGCGCGCGGCGCAATTGAGCGCTGCCAGTGGACGGACGATCGATGGCTTTCGGGCCTTCGTCGAGATCGCGGATCGCGAGGGAGCGGAAACCCGGGAATGGACCTTTGTGCGCAAGGACGGCATGCGCATTCCCGTTTCCCTGACGGTGACACCCCAGACCGACAAACAGGGAAATATCAACGGCTACCTGGGTATCGCCGAGGACATCACCGAGCGCAAGGCCGCTGAACGGGCCGTGCGCGAGAGCGAAAAACGCTTCCGGGATGCCACCCAGCAGTTGACGCTGGCCACCGAGGCGGCGCATCTGGGTGTGTGGGATTTGAACCTCACCACTGGACGACTTGACTGGGATTCCGGGATGTTCCGTCTTTACGGCGTGTTACCCCGCGATTTTGGTCACCATGCCGATGACTGGAGGCGCGCCTTGCTGCCCGAAGACATGGAGCACGCAGAAGCCAGCCTCGAAACGATCCTTGAACGTCCCGGGACACCCCGCGAGTTCACGTTCCGAATCCGTCGGGGCGATGGGGCGACACGTCATATTCGCGCCATGGCACAGGCGATAACCGATGCGGCAGGTGTGGTCGTGCGGGCGATTGGCGTGAACGAAGACGTTACCGAGCGTATGGAGGCGGAGCGAGCCCTGGCGGAGCAGGCGCTTCGCACGCAGACGATTATCGATAATATCGTAGACGGGATCATCACGATCGATCGCGATGGGTTGATCCAGTCGTTCAATCCGGGTGCAAGTCGCATCTTCGGGTATACGTCCCGTGAGGTTGCCGGTCGCAATGTAAGCGTGTTGATGACCGGGCCTGATCGTGAGAGCCATGACGTTTACCTGCGTAATTATCAGGCCACTGGCAACCGGCGGGTGATTGGCACCAGCAGGGAACTGCAGGGGCGCCGCAAGGATGGAACCGTGTTCCCGATGGAACTCGCCGTATCGGAGGTCACGCAACACGGCGAGCCCCTCTATGTGGGGGTTGTGCGTGACATCACCGAACGCAAGCGGGTGGAGCGCATGAAGAACGAATTCGTCTCCACGGTCAGCCACGAACTGCGGACACCACTGACGTCGATCTCGGGCGCCCTCGGGATGATTGCCAGCGGCGCGCTCGGCGAACTGCCCGGCAAGGTCGGCGAAATGGTCACGATTGCCCAGCGCAACAGCCAGCGGCTAACGCTGTTGATCAACGATCTGCTCGATATGGAGAAGATCGCGGCGGGCAAGCTGCACTTTGATATGCGTGCGGAGCGGCTCGAGCCGCTGCTCGAACAGGCGCTCGAGAGTTATCGGGGTTATGCCGAACAACACCAGGTCCAGCTGGTGCTCGATAGTGGCGCGCCCGGGGTTGCGGTTCGGGTCGATGACCAGCGCCTGTTGCAGGTGCTCGCCAATCTTCTCTCGAACGCAGTGAAGTTCTCGCCCCCGGGCGGCAGCGTGCGGGTTTCGGTGCAGGCGTTGAGTGAACCGACTGAAGGCGTCCGGGTCAGTGTGGCGGATGATGGGCCGGGTGTTCCGGACAACTTCCGCGAGCAGATCTTCGGGAAATTCGCACAGGCGGATGGCTCCGACAGCCGAACGAAGGGCGGGACCGGGCTCGGCCTCGCGATTAGCCGGGAACTGGTAGAACATATGGGCGGGCGTATAGGCTTTGACTCCGTGGAGGGCGAGGGAGCGACATTCTGGTTCGAGTTGCCGCTTGCCCGCGATGCGAATGGTTATCCATCCAGTTCAGAACCAGGGTCCGGCTACGGCCCGCACGTCACGGACCCGTAGCGGTTCACCCCAGGGGAGTCGAAAGTGTCCGAGTTGCAACGCATTCTCTATGTCGAAGACGAGCCGGATATTCAGGCGGTTGCCGAACTGGCCCTGGAGACGGTGGGTGGTTACACCGTGAAGACCTGTGCTTCGGGCGAGGAGGCGGTACGCGAGGCCGAGGGTTTTGCACCGGACCTGGTCCTGCTGGATGTGATGATGCCCGGGATGGATGGTCCCACGACTCTGGAAGCCCTGCGCGGGATTCCGGCACTGGCCGAGGTGCCGGTGGCGTTCATGACCGCCAAGGTGCAGCCCTCCGAGATCGCACACTACAAGTCGCTGGGGGCGCGTGACGTGATCGCCAAACCGTTCGATCCCATGACGCTTTCCGACGAGGTACGGCGGATCTGGCAGGGGGCGGCATGACAAGTGCTGGCGCCGAGCAGGCCTTGAAGGACCGCCTGGCACAACTGCGTGCTCGGTATCTGCAACACCTCCCGGATGAGCTGGCTGCATTGAGTTCTCTGCAGGGCCGGTTGGCCGGGAAGGAGCAGGACCGCGAGGTGCTGGACGAACTGCAACAGCGTCTGCACAAGCTGGCCGGCAGCGGGGGCAGTTTCGGCTGTGCGTCGCTGAGCACGGCAGCCCGTGCGCTGGAGCAGCGAATCGGGGACTGGCTGCAGGTGCGGGAATTGTCGCTGGATGCGCCGACTCGGCGGTCCCTGGCGAACGAGCTGGCGGCCCTTGCGCGTACGGTGCCCGAAAGCCCGGAGCGCTCGGCGGTCCGGTGGGTGCCGGATGCACGGAGTGCCGTTGACAACGCCATGGCAATCTGGCTCGTCGAGGACGACGCGGAACTGGCCCGTCAACTCAAGCAGCAGCTGGAATCCTTCAACTACGAGGTTCGGGTGTTCAACGGCATCGACGCGCTCCGGCGTGCGGTGGAAGACCAGCAGCCGGATCTGCTGCTCGTGGACGTGATGCTGGAAGATGGTCGCGAAAACGCGACCGAGCGGCTGGTGGATTGCCCGCAGGTGCAGGCGCTGGATTGCCCGCTGATCTTCATCTCCGTGAATGACGACTTCCCGTCGCGTGTGCGCGCGGTACAACTAGGTGCGCATGGGTATTTCCTGAAACCGCTGGATGTACCCCGGCTCGTGAGCCGCATCTCGCAGATCTTCGAAGAACGCCGTGCGCCGGCGCAACGGGTGCTGATCGTGGATGACGATGCCGATCTTGCCGAGCATATGCGGCTGGTACTGACCGCGGCCGGGATGGAGGCCCGGGTGCTGAATGCGCCGCGCGAGATCATGGATACGATCGCCGCCTTTCGGCCGGAACTGGTGCTGATGGATCTGTACATGCCCGAATATGCGGGCACCGACCTGGCGGGGGTGATCCGCCAGCACGAGGCCTACACCCATCTGCCGATTGTGTATCTGTCCGCGGAAACCGATATCGAGCGCCAGATCGAGGCCATGGGTCGGGGCGCGGACGACTTTCTGACCAAGCCGATTTCCGACCTGCAACTGGTGGCGGCCGCCCGCTCGCGGATCGCGCGCGCACGCCAGCTGGAGGAGCGGATCAGCAAAGACAGTCTGACCGGACTGCTCAAGCATGCCAGCATCAAGGAGGCCGCCAGTCGGGAGGTGTTGCGCGCCCGCCGGATCGGGCGACCCGTCACGCTTGCGATGCTCGACATCGACCACTTCAAGAGGGTCAACGATACTTACGGGCATGCCGTGGGGGACGTGGTGATCATGTCGATCGCGACCCTGCTGCGGCAGCGCCTGCGCCAGTCCGACATCATAGGCCGCTATGGCGGGGAGGAATTCGTCGCGGTGCTGCCGGAGTGCGACGCGGAGAATGCCCGGCGGGTGCTCGAGGATATCCGCCGGAACTTCGCTTCCCTGGATTTCAACCATCGGGACGAGCGCTTCGGCTGCACCATCTCCATCGGCATGGTGTGTTCGCCCAACTACCCCGACGAGGAGGGCCCTGAACTGCTGGTCGCCGCCGACGAGGCGCTCTACCGGGCCAAGCGGGGTGGGCGCGATCAAATCCAGCAGGCGTTCCCGGCGCCCGCACCCGACGTCACGGATTGTTGAAGGCGGCGGGCCGGGCTGCCGGTATGTCCCGAGGTCTCTACGACGTGACGAGCAGGTAGGTCGCGGCTCCGATCACGCCGAGCACGATCGCCACCGTGACCAGGCCGACCCCGAGCAGGGCACGGCTTGCGCCAGGGGTGGCATCTCCCGGGTTGGAAGCGGTGGAGCTCGCAGCTACGCCGTGGGTGGTATCGCGGCCTTGGCGCAGCAGGTCCAGCATCGCGTCGATGCGGTCGTTGTCGAAGGCGAACGGGTCGAACTGGCGCTGGCCGAAACGTTGCAGCAGCTGCCGGACGTCCACGGCCGCTGGAACGTATTTCATCGACCATTCCCCGAAGCCGGGGTCGTCCAGTGACTGTTCGCGCAGCACACGGACCTCCTCGTGGCGTTCGTCGCGGCGGATGCGGTCGAGGGTTTCCCGTACCGCATCCGGCTCGCCCTCCAGGCACTGGAAGAAGTGGCCATCCCCGTAATACAGCGCGCCGACGATGCCTTTGCGCGGGTTGTTCTGGCGCGACTGCATCAGGATGCGACCGACCTCGGGTTCGATGCCCTGATTGGACGTGTTTTCGCGAAACGTGGCGCGCGAGGCGTAGACGAGCTGGAGAATGGCGGGCATCGGGCGTCCTTCCTCGGGAGGTAAGGAGAAGACCGCCCTCACCGCGCGGGGTTCATTCAATCATCTGGTTGACGTGTTCCAGACCGATCGCGTCGTCTTCCCAGTTCAGGCGGGTGGTGCCGGGCTTGGCGGCCAGGCGGCGGATGGCCGCGACCGAACTGCGGTCGATATGGGCCAGTCGATGTCGGGTGGCGCTGTGGCTCTCGATGTTGGCGGCCTGCAGGATGTCGCTGTAGTTGACCGGTTCGCCTTCCTCGGGCTCGCGCTTGAGGTTCTCGTGGTCGGCCACGGCGCGGATGATCTCCGGCTCGAAGTTCCAGTTCTTCAGCATCGCGCGGCCGATGGCGACGTGCGCGGCATCGGCCGCAGCCTGCAGGGCGCGCGGGTCCTCGTAGATCTCCTGGGTCTTTTCCGCGCGGCGCAGGATCGGGATCATGCCGATGTCGTGAACCAGCCCGGCGAGCAGGGCGGTGTCCGGGTCCAGATGGGGGTGGCGACGGGCCAACAGGTAGCTGATGATCGCCACCTCCAGGCTGTGGTTCCACAGCTCCTCCATCCGGATGCGGATGGCCTCGTTCCCGCTCTGGAAGACCTCCTTCATGGACAGCGCGATGATGGTCTGGCGGGCGCGCTCCATGCCCAGGCGGGTGACCGCGGAGCGGATGGTGGCGCAGCGGGTCAGCCCCCGGTAGGCCGGGCTGTTGGCATGGCGCACCAGGCGCGAAGCCAGGGCCGTGTCGCGCGAGATCAGGTTGACCAGATCGGCGATGGAGCTGGATTCGTCCTGGGTGATGAACAGCGCCTGCACCGAGACATCGGGCAGGGTCGGGATCTCGATCTGGTGACGTTCGAGGTCCTCGCGCAGGCGCTCCAGGAATTTTTCGACTTCCGCTCGGGTGGCCAAGGGCAATCCGTGTCCGGCTGGGTAAAGACGCGCCGATTATGCCACATGCGTTGGCGTGGGCGGGGTGTCGCGGGCCGGTTGACGGGCCGCCGGTCCCTGCCGATGATGAAGGGAGCCGACAGGAGGTCGTGATGCGCCGATTCGTGCTGGATACCAGCGTCTTTACCAACCCGCATGTGGCCGGGCAGTTCGGCGAGGACCCCGAGGACATCCTGCGGACCTTTCTCAATCTGGCGCGCCACTGCCCCGCCGAGTTCTACATGCCGCTGTCGGTGTACGAGGAGTTTCGCGGCATGCGCGACCTCGAGGCCCTGGCGGCCGACTTCGAGACCGTGGTCTGGGTGCGCTCCCCGCGGCGTTTCGCCCTGACCCTGCCGAGCGACATCCTCTACGAGTTCATCGACGAGGTGCGCACCCGCATCGACCGCGGCCTGCGCATCGCCGAGGAGCACACGCGCCAGGCGGGGGCGGCCGAGTCGCTGCGCCCGGAGCTGATCACGCAGCTGCGCGAGCGTTTCCGCGAGGCCATGCGCAAAGGCCTGGTGGACTCGCGCGAGGATGTCGATGCCGTGCTGCTGGCGATGGAGCTGGATGCCGAGCTGGCCAGCGCCGACGAGGGCATGCGCAAGCTGGGCAACCGCATGGGCATCAAGCTGGTCACCGCCGACTACCTGCGCCAGGTGATGGAGAACCTCTCCGAGTCGGGCATCCCCGGTCAGGGCGGCGCCTGAGGCCGCAAGTCGGGGCCTTTCCCGTGTTCGCCTGCAAGCAGGCGAAGGGCTCAGTCGTATTGCCGGTCACCCGCCAGGGCGGAGGCGAGGGTGCCGGTGATGCGGTCGAACAGGCGTTCGAACTCCAGCAGCCAGTAGCCGCTTTCTTCCTGACGCGGGGTGTCCGGCAGGAAACGCACGTGGCGCCCGCCGGTTGCCTGCATGTGGTCGACAAAGCGCTGCGCCCCCGCGCGCTCGCGAAAGCGGCAGCGGTAGGTATGGCCGACGCGTCCCTCGCGCCGGCTCTTGTCCACTGCGGTTGCCAGTCCGGACAGCAGGGCCTCGCCCAGTTCCTTTTCCACGGCGGCAGGTTCGGTGGGGGGATGCTCCGCGAGGAACACCGCCAGGCGGGTCAGGCGGTTGGTGAAGTATTCCGGCGGCAGGTCCAGAAGCTGCTCGGAACACACACGGATGTCGTTGATGCAGGAACCGCCGGTGACGTACTTGGCGCGGTGCTCCCCGTCCGCGGTCTTCAGCACCAGCCCCTCGGCCCCCTCCGCATCCAGTTGCCGGATCAGGCGTCCCAGTGCTGCGCTGTCCGCGGGCGTGAACCGTCCGTGCAGGGGTGCCGGGGGTAGCTGGTGGCGCTCCATCAGGGCGAATTTCTCGTCCTGTGGCACGAATCCGGGGCGGCCCAACCGCATCAGGTCGAACACGAACAGGCCAACATCCTGTGCCACGCGCGGCGTGGAGCCTTCCAGGTAGGGGGTGTCCGGTCCGGCGATCTCCGCGCACAGCACCAGGTCGGGCTCGGCGTCGAAAACCCCGAGGTCCACAAAATCGGGCACACGGTCGGTGCTGAAGGCGCAGACAAAGCCACCCCGACTAAAGGCGTAGACCCGGCCGTCCCGGCGCAGGATGCGCACGTTGAAGCCGTCGATCTTCTCCTCCGCCCAGAACGGCTGCTCGAACTGGCGCGGCAATCCGGCCTCCAGTGACTGGATCCGCCCAATGGCCGGGTAGCCGGGCACCACCGAGCCGTCCGGCAGCACCACGGAGCCGCGCGGGTAGTGGTTCACCGGTTCCAGCAGCCGGGCGTATTCCAGCCCGTCAAAGGTCAGGGCCTCAGCCCGGTGGCTCGCGATCGCGTCCTGCAGCGTGTCCCGGTCGATCATGCGTTCTCCCTTGCCAGGGTCTTCCGCAGCCCCCGGATCTGGTCCTTCAGCGCCTCGGTGTGGTGACGCGCCTTGGCCGCCTGGGTGACCAGGCGCCGCGCCATGCTGATGATCCGCAGCTGGCGTTCCATCTCGGCCATGCTCAGCGAGCCGAAGGTGCCCTCGCGCAGCAGGGCGGCCTTCAGTTCGGCGTAGGCGGTTTCCACCGTGTCCACGGCCTCGGCGGCGGCCAGATCATGGCCATTCTCGCCATCGTCCGCCTCCAGATTGCACAGGTCCAGGGCGCGTATCGCCTGTTCCTGCCAGGCGCGGCGTTGTTCGGTCACGATCGGGCGCTCCTCGCCGCTGGACTGGCGGCGCAGGTCGGCGATCTCGTCGGCCAGTATGGCGACCTCGCGGTGGTAGCGGGCGATGCGCACGGCCTCGGCGATGCCATGGCCGACCTGTTCCGGCATCGGGTGGTTGGCCGTGTGCGCCGCGAACTCCGCGATGGACTGGGTCAGCTGCTCCGCGGCCAGGCGCCGGCGGTCGAGGATGCCGGCTGCCGGCGGCGTAGTCTGCAGGGCCTCGCGCGCCATCGAGTGGCCGATGTCGGCCAGGCGTTCGGTCTCCTGGATCAGCGACTGCAGGGCGAGATCCGGGACCCCGGAGCTGCTGCGGTCCAGATACCGGGGCCGCGCGATGTCTTCCTCGATGGTGCGGAAGCGGCCCTGCAGCCAGCGGATCATCGGCGGGGCGACGGGGACCATCAGGGCCACGCCCAGCAGGTTGAATGCAGTGTGGAACAGCGCCAGCAGCACCGCCGGGGCCGGGGCCTCGCCGGTGCTGCCCCAGATCCAGGCGATCGCGGCCAGGAACCAGGGCAGGATCAGCAGCGCGACGATTGCGGTCAGGCCGTTGAAGATCACATGGGCTGCGGCGACGCGCTTGGCGTTCGGGGTCGCGCCGATCACCACCAGCAGCGCCTTGACCGTGGTGCCGAGGTTGGCGCCGATCACGGCCGCGGCGGCCGCCTCCAGCGGGACCGCACCGCTCATCGCGGCGGTCAGGGCCATGGCCATGGAGGCCGAGGAGCTCTGCATCAGCACGGTCAGCAGCGCGCCGATGCCGACCATGATGACCAGCCCGAGGAAGCCGGGGCGGGCCAGCGCGCCCAGGTCGAAGGTGGCACTAAGCCCCTCGAAGGCCTCGCGCAGTACGTCGATGCCGAAGAACAGCAACCCGAAGCCGGCCAGGGCCAGTCCCAGGTAGCGCGGCCGCGCGGCCTTCATGAACAGGTAGAGCAGGGCGCCGATGCCGATCGCCGGCAGGGCGAAGGCCTCGATGCGGATGTTGAAGCCGATCAGCGCGACCAGCCAGCCGGTCATGGTGGTGCCGACGTTAGAGCCGAAGATCACCCAGACCGACTGTCCGAGCGTCAGCAGGCCGGCGTTGGCGAAGCCGATGGTGGCCACGGTGACCGCGCTGGAGGACTGCACCAGTGCGGTCACGCCCATGCCCGAGGCGAGGGCGCGCGGCCGGGTGCGGGTCCATTGCCCGAGGATATGCTGCAACGCCTTGCCGCCGGCGGTCTTCAGGCCGTCGGTCAGCAGGGTCATCCCGAGCAGGAACAGGCCGAGACCGCCGAGAAAACCGGCGATCAGGGCGTAGGTGCTGACGGCTTCGGCCTCCGGCATCGCAGCTGTGGGGATGCGGCGTTACAGGGTGATGGTCTCGCCAAAGGCCGGCACATGCGCCTCGGCCCCCAGCTCGTCACGCAGGCCGGCGGCCAGGGCCTCGCGCGCCTCCGGCTCGCCGTGGACCAGATGGAACACCGGCTGGTCCTGAAAGCCGCGTGCCCAGTCGAGTAGCTGGCTGCGCCCGGCGTGAGCGGAAAAGCCGCCCAGGGTATGGATCTTGGCGTTCACCGCGACCTCGTCGCCCAGCAGCTTGACCTTCTCGGCGCCGTCCACCAGACGCCGCCCGAGCGTGCCGGCGGCCTGGAAGCCGACGATCACCAGATGCGCCTCGCGCCGCCACAGGTTGTATTTCATGTGGTGACGGATGCGCCCGCCATTGCACATGCCGGAGCCGGCGATGATGATCGCGCCGCCCGTGATGCGGTTGATCGCCATGGATTCTTCCACCGTGCGACAGACCTGCAGCCCGGGCAGGTAGGCAGCCGGATCCCCATTCGCGGCCTGGTGCAGCCGGTCCATGTCCTCCGGGTCCAGCGTGCGGCGCAGGCGGGCGTACAGCTCGGTGACCTTGATCGCCATCGGGCTGTCGAGGAACACCTTTTGCTGCGGCAGGCGCCCGGCGTGGTGAAGCATGCTCAGGTGGTAGAGGACCTCTTGGGTGCGGCCGACCGCGAAGGCCGGGATCAGCACGTTGCCGCCGCTCTTGTCGGCCTCGGCCAGCACCTGCGCGAACTCCTCGACCGTCTCCTCCATCGGGCGGTGGTCGCGGTCGCCGTAGGTGCTCTCCAGCAGCACGTGGTCGGCGTGTTCCGGGCGCGCGGGCTCGTGCATCAGCACGGCGTCGGCATTGCCGAGATCGCCCGAGAACACCAGGTGCCGGTCGCGACCGCCAGCGGGCACGATCAGGTCCACGATCGCGGAGCCGAGGATATGCCCGGCATCGCGAAAGGTCAGGCCAATCCCGCCCGCGATCTTGCGCGCCTGGCCGTAGGGCACGGCCTCGCACAGCCCGAGGGTGGTGGCGACATCATCGATGTCGTAGACCGGCTCCAGCAGCGGCTTGTCCGCCCGCCGGCGCCACTTGTTCTCCCACTCGATGTCCTTGCTCATTACGAACGCGGCATCCTCGAGCATGATCTCGAGCAGTTCCTCGGTGCCCGGCGTGCAGTAGATCGGGCCGCGGAAGCCATCGCGCACCAGCTTGGGCAGGAGCCCCGAGTGGTCGAGGTGGCCGTGTGACAGCACCACCGCGTCGAGGCTTTCCGCCAGTTCGGCGAGCGGGGCGCGGTTCGCCTCGTCCGCATCGCTGTTGCCCTGATACATGCCGCATTCCAGCAGGACGCGGGCGTCGTCGGTCTCGAGGAGATAACGCGATCCGGTGACCTCGCCGGTCGCCCCCTGAAAGGTCAGTTGTGCCATGGGGAGAAGTGTACGCGGGACGCGGGTGCGATGGGCAGTCAAAGTATCCGGGCTTGATCCCGATCAATCCGGCCCCGGATTGTCCGACGCACGGCTTGACCCGCCCCCGGCCGCGGGCGAGCCTGTAATCGGGTCATGGAGGAGGATACGGGCCATGCGACTGAGCAGTCCGGCGTTTGCTGACGGAGAACGGATGCCGATCGAGGTCTCGGCGCGGGATGCCAACGAGCTGCCGCAGCTGGAGATCCGCGAGGTGCCGGCGGGCGCGCGCAGCCTCGCGCTGATCCTGGAGGACCTGGATTCGCCGCTGGGGGAGGTCACTCACTGGCTGGTCTGGAACCTGCCGCCGGATACGACGCGGGTGGATGCCCTGCATCTGCCGAGCGAGGGGCGGTTGGGGATGGATGCCTTCGGCAAGGTCGGCTATCTCGGCCCGGTGCCGCCGGAGGGCTGTCATCACTACCGCTTCCGCCTGCTGGCGCTGGATGCCGACCTGGAGCTGGAGGCGGGGGCGACCCGCAGCCAGTTCGATGCCGTGGCCGAGGGGCACGTGCTGGACGAGGCGGATCTCACCGGGGCGCTGTGCTCCGCCGACGAGGGCACGGATCCCGATGCGCCGGGCTGATCCGGCCCGCGGGGAGGCCGCGGCATGAGCCACTATCGCCCGGAGGCCTTCTTCGCCACGGTGAACCCGACGGTGTTCACCGCCTCCGCGATCATGGTGGTGGTGTTCGTCGCCTTCGGGGTGATCTTCCCCGCCACGGCCAGCGAGGTGTTCGCCAGCATCCACGGCTTCATCACCGAGTATCTCGGCTGGGGCTACCTGCTGGTGGTGACCTTTTTCCTCGGCTTCCTGATCTGGCTGGGTTTCAGCCGCTACGGCGTGATCCGGCTGGGGCAGCCGGACGACCGGCCGGAGTTCGGTTTCGCTGCCTGGTTCGCGATGCTGTTCTCCGCCGGTATGGGGATCGGGCTGGTGTTCTGGAGTGTGGCCGAGCCGATCCTGCACTACCAGCACCCGCCGACCGGCGATGGCGAGACCGACGCGGCCGCGCGCCAGGCGATGGTCTACACGTTTTTCCACTGGGGGCTGCACGCCTGGGCGGTGTACGTGGTGCTGGGGCTGTCGGTCGCCTATTTCAGCTTCCGGCACCGCCTGCCGCTGACCATCCGCTCGATCTTCTACCCGCTGCTGGGGGATCGCATCTACGGCCCGATCGGGCATGTGATCGACATCCTCGCGGTGTTCGGCACCCTGTTCGGGCTGGCGACTTCGCTGGGGTTCGGGGCGATGCAGCTCAATACCGGGCTCAACGTGCTGGTCGACATGCCGGTCTCGCACTGGTGGCAGGTGGGCATCATTACCGCGATCACCGCGGTGGCGGTGCTGTCGGTGATCTCCGGGCTGGATCGCGGGCTGAAGTGGGTCAGCGTGTTCAACCTGGTGCTGGCGATCAGCTTCATGCTGTTCGTGCTGATCGCCGGGCCCACATTGTTCATCCTGCGCTTCTTCCTCGACTCCACCGGCGGTTATCTGCAGCAGATCATCCAGCTCAGCCTGCACACCGACGCCATCGGCGGTTCGCAGTGGCAGAAGGACTGGACCATGTTCTACTGGGCGTGGTGGATCGCCTGGTCGCCGTTCGTCGGCATCTTCATCGCGCGCATCTCGCGCGGGCGCACCATCCGCGAGTTCATCGTCGGCGTGCTCGCCCTGCCCAGCCTGTTCGTGTTCGCCTGGATGGCGATCTTCGGCGGCACTGCATTGCACATGGAGCTGTTCGACGACGGCGCGGGCATCGCCGCGGCGGTCGCCGAGGACACCACCGTGGCCCTGTACGCGACCCTCGCGCAGCTGCCCTGGACCACGATCGCCTCCGGCGTGGCGACCCTGCTGATCGCGACCTACTTCATCACCTCGTCGGCCTCCGGCACCTACGTGGTGGATGCACTGATCTCGCGCGGTTCGAAGCACTCGCCGAAGCGCCAGCGGGTGATCTGGGGGATTACCGAGGGGGCGGTGGCCGCGACGCTGCTGATCGTCGGCGGCGAGCGCGCGCTGGACAGCCTGCAGACCGGCTCCCTGACCGCCGGGCTGCCAGTGGCAATCATCCTGGTCTTCTGCTGCTTCAGCCTGCTGCGCGCGCTGGGCCGCGAGTACCGGGTCGAGGGCGTGGAGCCGCCCTGGCGTTGAGCCGCGTTCAGTGTTTCCCGAGCGTCTTGCGCAGGTGCTCGATCTGTTCCGGCTTGATGCCGGCGATGTCCTTGATCGGCAGGGTCACGGCAAACCCGTTGCCCAGTCGGCTCAGTTCCAGTTCCGCGTCCAGGTGGTCCAGCATGCGCCGGGCAAGGCTGGACTCCAGCACCATCAGCAGCACCTTGCGGCCGGAGGTGTCCTTCAGGTCCATGACCGGGTTGCGCCGTAGCTGGGCGATGCCCTGGGCATCCAGTAGGGTCAGGCCGGCGGCCCCGTCGCGCTGAACGATCTCGATCGCGCGGTCGGCCAGGCTGCGCGGGATGACGGCGGCGATCAGAACGAATTGCATGGCAGAGTCTCCGTATCCGGGGGCGTCAGGGCGTGGTGGTCAGGTGGCCGACGAACTCCATGCCCTGAAGGGCGTTCACGTCCAGGGTGAAGGCAAGCCCGTTGTAGGGCTGGAACAGGTCGAGCTCCAGGTTCAGGCGCTGCGCAATGCGTTCGGCGCGCGCGGTATCCAGCTGCCAGATGCAGACCGACTCGTTGCCCTGGTAGGTCACGCCGAGAAAGGTCATGTGCTCGGGGAAACCGAGGCCCGAACCCTGGATCACCGCCCCGTCCGCGCCGCCTTCCTCGGCGGCGATGGCCAGGGCCTGCTCCTCGCGGTTCTGGTCGACGATCGCGATCAGAAAGGTCTCCTCCATGATGCTGCCCCCCCCGTGACGGGTTCCGTCAGTTGCCGAGATAGCGCCGCAGCACGCGCTGCCATTCGTCGGATTCCAGAATCTCGAGGATAGCGACGTTCATCGGGGCGCGCAGCAGCGAGCCCTGGGGCAGGGCCAGGGCATAGTCCTGGCGCAGAAACTCGACCGGCAGGACCTCCAGTTGCCCCGCAAAGTGCTCGCGGACCTGATAGCGCAGCAGCGGAGCGTCGTAGACCATGGCGTCGGCCCGGCCCTCGGCGACTGCGCCCAGTGCGGTGGCGAGGTCCGCATGGTCACGGTAGGCAAAGCCCTGGTCGTCCAGCCAGGCGGCGGCACTGGAGCCGCCGATGGTGGCGATGCGCTGGCCCTCCAGGTCGGAGACATTCTGGATGCCGGTATCCAGCGAGCTGACCGTCAGCGTGGTCGCAATGGCGGCGGTGAAGGTGGAGACCAGGATCAGCGCCGCGAACATCCAGACCAGCGCAATCGCGCGGCCGGGCAGGGTGCGCGGGGCCTTGTCGCCATAGCCCACCGTGGTCATGGTCACGGCGGCCCACCAGAACGCGGAGCCGAGCCCTTGTGCGGCACTGCCGCCGAACTCGTCAGCGTTGCGCCGGCGTTCGAACAGCCACAGCAGCGCACCCACCAGCAGGAGCAGTCCGGAGAGCGCGAGGATGACCATCAGGAAAGGTATGGAGATGAACGCGCGCAGGGCCCCGGCGACCGGGTTGCCCTGCTGGGGCACGGCAATCGACAGCCCGGTGCTGTAGTACGGATGGGTGAAGTCGACCCGTTCGGCGCGTTCAGCGGTCGCGGTTAGGGCCGCGACCGAGATATCGATACGGTCATTCCCCAGGCCCTCGATGAGTCCCTCGAGGCTGGTCTCCCGGTAGTTGGAGTCCAGTTCCATGCGTTCCGCGACCCGCTCCCACAGTTCGATGGCAATGCCGGAAGGAGCGGCGCCCGGCTCCTCCGGCGCAATCACGAACGGTGGCACGAAGCGCGTCCCCACGCGCAGGGTCGAATCGGCGCCGATGCCGCGGGCCCCATCTCCCTCGGCCTGAGCGGACGGCAGGCTCAGCAACGTGGCGAACACGAACACTGCGCCGGCCAGCAGCGACACAAACGGGGGCGAGCAGAGGGTGCGGGGCATGCGGACATCCGGTGGGGGCTTGCCCGTACCATAACCGTAAGATCGTCAACGAGGCAGTCTACGGGAGGGTGTTCATGCGGGATCCATTCGCCAATCCGAATAACAGTGAAGCGCGACCGACGCAGGGAATGGCTGTGGATGTCGGCTTCACGCTGGACTGGGTGAGTGCCGAGGCCCGTCACCGGGAGTGTCTGTTCCTGCCGTGGCTGGAGCCGGAACGGGACCGCTGGCCGGGCGATCTCGGGGCCGCCCTGCGCGGGTGGGGCGCGGGGGCGGCGCACAAGGCCTCCCGCGAGGCCGCCGCGGCCCTGGTTCCGCAAGGGGAGCCCGATCGCGTGCTGGAGCTCCCGGCGTCGGCATTCAACCGGGACCTGCGCCGGCATCGCCGGGTGGAGCCCCGTGCGGGGCGTTTCTACCCGCGTGCGTTCCTTGCCGGTCATGCGGGGATCGAGGCCGGGGATCGCGAGCTGTTCCGGATCGGGGCGCTGGAGGGTGATCACCTGGTGGCGGATCTGAATCATCCGCTGGCAGGGCACGACCTGCGGCTGCAGGCGCGGGTTATGGCGCGCCACGAGGTTGGGCGTGACGATGAGCGGGCGGTGGATGTCGCCCGGCTGCTGACGGCCCGCGGGCCGGGCATGCAGGCCCGCTGGCGTGGACGGCCGACTGATTTCTGGGTCGACGGGGCGCTGGGGCGCGAGGACCCGGAGTCCGATGCGGTGTTCTATGCCGCGCCGCGCCGGGTGCACCACCTGGACGCGACCGCGCGGGCCGAGATCGCCGCGCTGTATGGCGCCTGCATCCCGCCAGGCGCTAGGGTGCTCGACCTGATGAGCAGCTGGGAGTCCCACCTGGACCGGGTCGAGGCACCGGAAGCCGTGATCGGGCTGGGCATGAACGCCGAGGAACTGGCGGACAACCCCCGGCTGACGTCATCCTTGGTGCACGACCTGAACCTCCGTCCGGAACTGCCGTATGCGGCGGCGAGCTTCGATGCCGTGGTCTGTACCGCGTCGGTCGAATACCTGACGCAGCCCGAGGCGGTGTTCCGCGCGGTACGCGAGGTGCTGCGCCCGGACGGGGTGTTCATGGTCACGTTCTCCGATCGCTGCTTTCCGACCAAGGCGATCGCGGCCTGGGAGCCGCTGTACGACTTCGAGCGCATGGGGCTGGTCCTCGACGTCTTTCTGCGCGCCGGCTTCGTGGATCTGTCGACCTTCTCCCTGCGTGGGCTGCCGAGACCCCCGGACGACCCGTATGCCGGGCGACTGGGGCATGCCGATCCGGTGTTCGCGGTCTGGGGCCGGCGGCCGTGAGCGGCACCGTCCGCATCATCGGCGTCGATTGTGCGACCCAGCCACGCAAGACGGGCCTGGCTCTGGCCCGCTGGTCCGGCGGGGTTCTGCGTCTGGAGGCGGCACGGCGCGCATCCCCGACTGAACCGCCCGCCGCGATCCTGGGCGGCTGGATGGATACGCCGGAGCCCGTTCTGCTGTGCCTGGATGCGCCGCTTGGCTGGCCATCGAGCCTGGCAAGCGAGCTGGCCGGGCACCAGGCCGGGGCGGGCATCGCGGCGCACGCCGATGCAATGTTCCACCGTCATACAGACCGGGTGATCCGGGAGCGCCTTGGCAAACGCCCGCTGGAGGTGGGGGCGAACTTCATCGCGCGCACCGCGCTGGCGGCGGTCAACCTGTTGCAGGCCCTGCGCGACCACAGCGGGCAGTCGCTTCCGCTGCCCAGGGTGGCCGGGCCGATTGCCGATTCGACCGCGATCGAGGTGTATCCGGCCGCCTTGCGCAAGGTCCGAGGCTGGGAGACTCGGGTCGACGTCCGAGCCCGGCTGCCGGGGTCCTTCGAGGTGCCCGTGCCGGACCTGGACGATGTCACTGACGATGTGGTGGATGCCGTGCTGTGCGTGCTCGCCGGGGCCGATTTTCTGGACGGGCAGGCGGTGGCGCCGACGGCAGACGAGGCCGCGATCGCCGCGCGCGAGGGATGGATCTGGTCCGCCGACCCGGAACCGGTTCGCAGCCCGGGCCGGGCGCGCCCACGAACGCCGGTTTAACCGGTAAACTGCGCGATGATTCGAGTTGCCCGCGGCGCGGGCCTGACCAGTGGGGAGTGCATGGCCGCAAGCAAGGCCAAGACCGGGGGCAAGGGGAAGAAGACGGCGGAGCCGGTGGCCCCGCCGAGCCTGAGCGGGCAGCTGCTGCGCGGGCTGCGCGAGGGCGCGCTGCTGATCTTCGGCATGCTGGCGCTCTATCTGCTGGTGGCGCTGGCCAGCTATCACCCCGGCGATGCGGCGTGGTCGACCACCGGCGACGGCGAGGGCCTGCGCAATCTCGGCGGTACTACCGGGGCCTGGTTCGCGGATATCGCCTTTCACCTGCTGGGCTATCTGGCCTACCTGATCCCGCTGGCGGTCGCCGGCATTGGCTGGTGGCTGTTCCGGCATCGCCGCGAGGCGCAGATCGCCAGCCCGATGGAGCTGACTGTGCGTGGCCTGGCGCTGATCGTGGCGCTGATCGCCGGTTCGGCGCTGGCCGCGCTGCACCTGATGCCGGGCGGCATGCCGGTGCATGCCGGCGGCATCCTCGGTGACCTGTTCGGTGGCTGGGCGGTCGCCGGGTTGAGCCTGGTGGGTGGCACGCTGGTCCTGCTGGCGCTGTTCCTGGCGGGGGTGACCCTGTTCACCGGGCTATCCTGGTTCCTGCTGATGGACCGCCTTGGCCAGCTGGCCGTGCGCGGTTGGGAGCGTACCCGTGCGGCGATCGACTCGGCCCGTGACCGGCGTATTGGCGCCCGCGAGCGCGCCGAGCGCGAGACGCGGGTGGAGAAGGAGCGCAAGCGCACCGAGAAGCGGCCGCCGTCGCGGGTAGAGCCGCGCATCGAGACGCCGCCGCCCAGCCCGCGCGTGCAGAAGGAGAAGCAGGTTCCGCTGTTCACCGAGGGCAGCGGGGCCGATCCGCACCCGCCGCTGTCGCTGCTGGACGAGCCGCCACCGCCGCCCGAAGGTTTTTCGGAGGAGTCGCTGCAGGCGCTGTCGCGGCTGGTCGAGCTGAAGCTGAAGGATTTCGGCGTGGAGGTCGAGGTGGTCGCGGTGCAGCCGGGCCCCGTGATTACGCGCTTCGAGCTGCAACCGGCCGCCGGGGTCAAGGCCTCGCGTATCTCCGGGCTGTCCACCGACCTGGCGCGTTCGCTGTCGGTGATGGCGGTGCGCATCGTCGAGGTGATCCCGGGCAAGTCCACGGTGGGCCTGGAGATCCCGAACGAGAATCGCGAGATCGTGGCGCTCTCCGAGATCCTGCGCTCCGACCTGTTCGATTCGAACAAGTCGCCGCTGACCATGGCGCTGGGCAAGGATATCGGCGGCGCCCCGGTGATGGCGGATCTGGCGAAGATGCCGCACCTGCTGGTGGCCGGGACGACTGGTTCCGGCAAATCGGTGGGCGTGAACGCCATGCTGCTGTCGCTGCTGTACAAGGCGACTCCGGACGAGGTCCGGCTGATCCTGATCGACCCGAAGATGCTGGAGCTGTCCGTGTACGAGGGCATCCCGCATCTGCTGTGCGAGGTCGTGACCGACATGAAGGACGCCTCCAACGCCCTGCGTTGGGCGGTGGCGGAGATGGAGCGGCGCTACAAGCTGATGTCGGCAATGGGCGTGCGCAACATCGGCGGCTACAACAAGAAGGTGCGTGATGCCCAGGCCGCCGGCGAGCCCCTGAAGGATCCGCTGTTCAAGCCCGAGGAAGCGATTACCGAGACCGAGGCGCCGGAACTGGAGCCGCTGCCGTTTATCGTCATCGTGGTCGACGAGTTTGCCGATATGATCATGGTGGTCGGCAAGAAGGTCGAGGAGTTGATCGCGCGCCTGGCGCAGAAGGCCCGCGCCGCCGGTATCCACCTGATCCTGGCGACCCAGCGTCCGTCGGTGGACGTCATCACCGGCTTGATCAAGGCGAATATCCCGACCCGCATCGCCTTCCAGGTGTCCTCGCGGGTGGATTCGCGCACCATCCTCGACCAGATGGGGGCCGAGCACCTGCTGGGCCACGGCGACATGCTCTACCTGCCGCCGGGCAAGGCGATGCCGGAGCGCGTGCATGGTGCCTTCGTCGGGGATAACGAGGTACATCAGGTGGTCGAGTACCTGAAGTCCACCGGCGAGCCGGACTACAACGAGTCGATCCTCGAGGAGCCCGAGGCGGGGGCGGCCAGCATCCCTGGGCTGGAGTCGCCCGAGGGGGGCGAGAGCGAGTCGGATCCGCTGTATGATCAGGCGGTGCAGGTAGTGATCGAGTCACGCAAGGCCTCGATCTCGTTCGTCCAGCGGCGCCTCAAGATCGGCTACAACCGCGCTGCGCGCATGGTCGAGGACATGGAGGCCGCCGGCCTGGTCAGCCCCGTCCAGTCGAATGGTAACCGTGAGGTCCTGGTGCCCGGGCCGAACGACTGAGCACCTTGAACCCCGGCGCAGCGACAGGGTCCATGTTCCCGATCGGTGACGTGGTGCGCCATCCCCGAACGATACATTCACGCCCGGTTAAGCGACCGGGCGCAGGATGAGGTCAACCATCCTTCCGGAGCTTGCATGAACGTTCGTCTTCTTCCCCGCTTGCTGGTGGCCGTGGTCGTCTCGACCGTGCTGTTCGCCGGCGCCGTGCAGGCGGCTGACCGCACGCCCGCCGCGGATGCCCGCGCCGCGCTGGATCGCTTTGTCGACGGGCTGGAGAGCTTCTCCGCCGTGTTCACCCAGACGGTGCGCGACGACACGGGGTACGTGCTGCAGGAGTCCGACGGGCGCATGCAGCTGGGCATGCCCAACCGCCTGCACTGGGAGGTGACCGAGCCGTTCCCGCAGACCATCGTCTCCGACGGCCAGGACCTGTGGATGTACGACCCGGACCTGTCGCAGGCCACGGTGCGCCCGCTGGGCGATGCCTTCGATGCGACCCCGATCGCCGCGATCACTCAGCCGGAGCGCCTCGACGAACACTTCCGCATGTCATTGCAGCCGGTGCCGGATGGTGACGCCCTGCGCCTGGTGCTGGTGCCGCGCAACGAGCAGGCCGACTTCACCAGCCTGGACCTGGACCTGACCGCGGAGGGGGATCTGACCCGCATGGCCTTCCGCGACATCTTCGGCCAGGAGACCGTTATCCGCTTCCACGAGACCGAGCGCAACGCCGACCTCGACCCGGCCATCTTCACCTTCGACCCACCCTCCGGCACCGACATCTACCGCCCGTAAACACGTCCCGTCCGCGCTTGGTCCTCTGCGCAAGGCACGAAAAACCAAGGGCGATTTACAGGAAGGCAGGAAGGTGGGAAGGGTTCTTGGGGGAAACGTGGTAGCAGAACGTTTACAACGTTTACGTGGTTCCCCGTTCATGGGTCACGGCACCGCGCCACGGCCCCATCAATCTTCGAACCTTCCCATCTTCCTGTGAATCGCCCTTGCCTATATTCGGGCGCTTCGTAGTGACTAAGGGGTCTTTCCCCCGAGGCGTTACAATCGCGCCATGAGCGATTCCCCCGAAGGCGATCTGTTCGGTCCGGATCCGGACATGGCGTCGCCCGAACCCGAACCGGAGCCGCCCCCGGCTGGCCCCGACCCGACCGCGCCGCTGGCCGAACGCATGCGTCCGGCGCGGCTGGACGAGATGGTCGGCCAGGATCACCTGGTCGGTCCGGATGCCGCCCTGCGCCAGGCGATCGAGCAGGGCCAGACCCCCTCCATGATCCTGTGGGGCCCGCCCGGCTGCGGCAAGACCACGCTGGCGCGGCTGGTGGCGGCGGCCGGCGCCCAGCGACTGGTGACGCTGTCCGCCGTACTGGCCGGGGTGAAGGACGTTCGTGCGGTTGTGGAGTCCGCGAAGGCGCGCCGGCGCAATGGGGTCGGCACGCTGTTGTTCATCGACGAGATCCATCGCTTCAACAAGGGCCAGCAGGATGCGCTGCTGCCGCATATCGAGGACGGCACGCTGACCTTCGTGGGCGCGACCACGGAGAATCCGTCGTTCGCCCTGAACAGCGCGTTGCTGTCGCGGGCGCGGGTTTACCGCATGGAGGCGGTGGGGGCGGAAGCGGTCGAGTCCCTGATCGAGCGCGCCCTGGAGGATCCGGAGCGGGGCCTGGGCGGCCGCGGCCTGACACTGGATGCGGAGGAGCGTCAGCGCCTGGCGCGGGCCGCGGACGGGGATGCCCGGCGTGCCCTGAACTGGCTGGAGACCGCCTCCGACCTGGCCCGCGACGGGGCGATTACCGGAGACGCCCTGCGCGCGGTCATGGGCGCGCAGTCCCTGGCCTTCGACCGCCAGGGCGATGCCTTCTACGACCAGATCTCCGCCTTGCACAAGTCGGTGCGCGGTTCCGACCCCAACGCGGCGGTGTACTGGCTGACGCGCATGCTGGATGCCGGCTGCGACCCGGACTACCTGGGTCGGCGGCTGCTGCGCATGGCCTACGAGGACATCGGCCTGGCCGCGGTGGGGCTGGGCGCGCGGGTGCTGGCGGCCTGGCAGACCCTGGAACGCCTGGGCCGGCCGGAGGGTGACCTGGCGCTGGTGCAGGCGGTGATCGAACTGGCCGCCGCACCCAAGAGCAACAGTGCCTACGTTGCGCTGAACCAGGCGCGCGCGGCGATCCGCGAGACCGGGAGCCCGGGCGTGCCGCTGCATCTGCGCAACGCGCCGACCGAGCTGATGCGCGCGGAAGGCTTCGGGGCCGGGTACCGCTACGATCACGACGAGCCCGATGGCTTCGCCCGCGGGCAGGTCTACCTGCCGGAGGGTCTGGAAGACGCGCGCTTCTACAGCCCGCGCCGGGACGGCACCGAGCGCGCGCTGGCGGAGCGCCTGGACCGTCTGCACGACGCGGGCGGAAACCCCGGCGCGGAGGGCTGACCGGGTTGCGCATCCGGCATCACAAGCGGTGGCTGACGGTGGCGGCGATCCTGTTCGGCGTGTCGCTGGCGTGGATCCTGCTGACCACCGAGTGGCCGAGCCTTGGCTTCCCGCTGGGCGAGGTGGAGGCCTGGCTGCGGGGCTGGGGTGCGGGTGCCTATCTGGTGTTCGTGCTGGCCTTCATGCTGCTGGCCCTGTTCCCGCTGCCCAGTACCTTCTGGATCCTGCTGGGCGGGGCGTTGTTCGGCCCCTTCACCGGCGCCGCCCTCAGCCTGCTGGCAGCGACCCTGGCGGCGGTCATTGCCTTCCTGCTGGCGCGTACCTGGCTGCAGCCCTGGCTGGCCCCGCGCATGGGCCCGCGTAGCACGCGGCTGCGCGCCGATGTGGAGGCCGAGGGCTGGCGGGTTGTGGCCCTGACCCGTCTGGTGCCAGTGTTTCCGTTCGCGCCGACGAACTACGCCCTGGGACTGGTGCGTCTGCCGTTGCCGGTCTTCGCGCTGACCACCATGCTGGCCCTGATCCCCAGCCTGTTCGCCTATGCCTGGCTGGGGCACGCCACCCGGGAGATGGCCAGTGGCGCCGACAGCGGGGTCCAGCTGGGGCTGGCCCTGCTCGCGGTGCTGGCGCTGCTGTTGCTGCTGCCGCGCCTGGTGCGCCGCATCTGGCTGGGCCAGAAGACACTGCACACCGAGGCGCCAATGACTTCAGTGTCTCCCTCAGACCCAGGCGAGCAGGACCCCGATGCCCAGGGCGAGGAACAGCAGGGCGGCGAGCGCGCGTAACAGCCGCAGGGGCAGGTGGCAGGCGAAGCGCTGGCCCAGCCACACCACCGGGGCATTCGCGAGCACCATGCCGATGGTCGAGCCGATCACGACCAGGATCAGGCTGTCGAAGGTCGCGGCCAGCGCGCCGGTGGCGACCTGGGTCTTGTCGCCCATCTCGACCAGGAAGAACAGCACCGTGGTGGTCCAGAACACGCCGTGTTTCGACGCGGCCGGCAGCTCGTCCTCGCCATCCGGGACCAGTACCCAGGCGGCCATCACGATGAACCCGATCCCCAGACCCCAGCGCAGCCAGTCCTCCGGGATGCTGGCGCCGATCCACACGCCCACCAGCGCGGCCAGGAAGTGATTGGCCAGCGTGGCCACCACGATGCCCCAGATGATGGGCCAGGTCTGCTGGTAGCGGCAGATCAGGAGCAGGGCGAGGAGCTGGGTCTTGTCGCCCATCTCGGCGATGGCGACGATGACGGTAGAGACGAGCAGGGCTTCCATGACGGTCTTCCGGGCCGGGTGGGTGGGCAAGACACGTGACATCGCACCACCCACCCGGCCACGGATCGGGGCGCCATGCCACAGGTCTCGCGGGGCCCGGTGCCGCATCGGCGGCGGGGCTGTCTGCACCACGGTCCTCCGGGCGGAGGATCGAATCTGTTGATGCAGACCCCGGTGAGGCCAGGCCACCCGGGTCGCTACTCCCCTGAAGCTGGCCGGATTCTAGTCATCCCGGTCCGCGCGGGCAAGGACGATCGCGGCTCCGGGCTGCGGCGCTGACGAGGCTTGGGTAGCATGCGCGCGATGAAAACCTTCGTTCACTGGGTCGATCGCGCACCCCTGTGGCTGTTTGCCCTGCTGGTTGCGACCGTCGGCCTGGCCCCCTGGACCCCCGAGCCGCATGTTGCGGAGAAACTGCGCTGGCTGTTCGCCGGTGAGCTGACGCGGCTACCGGACATTCTTGACCTGGTCCTCCACGCCACACCGTGGCTGTTTATGGCCTTCAAGCTCTACCGCAACAGCGTCACGGCCCGCGGCACCCCCTGACCCGAGTGTTTCCCCGCCGCTTGTGGGAAATCGACGCCGCGATCACCGGCCGCTACCGTTTTCGCACCTTTTCAACCCCGGGAGACTCCCATGCGCTTTATTGTTGCCGTCACCGCCGGTACCGACGACCCGACCCGCGCCACGCTTGGCATGATTGCCGCCAATGTGGCCAAGCAGCAGGGCCACGATGTGACCGTCTGGCTGCAAGGCGAGGCCGTGAACATCGCCAACCGCAACGTGTACGACAAGATCGTTGGCCACAACATGCCGGCAATGAAGGACATCGTGGATTCGCTGGTGAGTGAAGGCGTCCCGTTCTGGGCCTGCGAGGCCTGCGCCAAGGGTCGCGACGTCGGCGAGCACAACTTCCTCCCGAACGCCGAGATGGCCGGCATGGGCCACTACGTCCAGGCCGTCGCCGAGTTCGACCGCTCCATGAGCTTCTGATCGGCCGGGCCGTTCCGCGGGCGGGGCGTGATGCCCCGCCCGTTTTTGCTTGTACCCCCCGCTGTCAGTCGGTCGAACTGGCACATCGCATGCTTGTTTGTTCCGGGAGTGATTCACGGACGACGAGCATGACCCAGAACACATCCCCGAATTTTTCCCTCGAAGAGTCCATTGGCGATTTCCTGGTCGCCTCGCGCAAGTGCGAGGTGGTGAGCCTGGAGCGCCTGCTGGAGGCGGTGCAGCTGGTCGGGCGCATCCGCGCGCTGGTGCATGCCCTGCAGCGCGAGCGCGGGGCCTCCAGCCTCTGGATCGGGTCCGGCGGCCAGCGCTATACCCGCGAACTGGAGCAGTACCGGGCCGAATCGGACGCCGCCGCGGCCGCGTTCCGCGAGCACCTGGATGGCTGGCTGGCCCCGGACGCCTGCGCCCATGGCCGCAGTCGGCTGCTGGGGCGCATGGCGCTGGCGCTGCATGGCCTGTCCGGCCTGGGCAGCCTGCGCGAGGAGGTCCTGGAGCTGACCCTGAGCCCGATGGACTCGACCCGCGGCTTCAGCGAGCTGATTCGCGCCCTGATGGCCCTGGTGTTCGAGGCTGCGGATTCGGCGACCGATCCCGAGGTCTCGCGGGCCCTGGTGGCCCTGCTGAACTTCATGCAGGGCAAGGAACTGGCAGGGCAGGAGCGCGCGATCGGGGCCGCCGGGTTTGGCGCCGCGAACTTCGAGCCCGAACTGCGCCAGGCGCTGGTCCATCGGATCGATGCCCAGGAACGGGCGTTCCGCATCTTCTCCGAGTTCGCGGCACCGGCGGCCTGTGCCGCCTGGCGCGAGCTGCAGACGGCGGCCTTCGCCGCCGACATCGAGCGCCTTCGCCGTCGGGCCTGTACCGAGGCTTCCGGGCACCACGACCCCGCCCGGGCCGAGGAATGGTTTGCCTGTACCACCGCGCGCATCGACGCGATGAAGGAGATCGAGGATCTGCTGGAGATGCACCTGAACGAGTGCTGCTCGGCACGCATCACGGCGGATCGCGCGGACCTCGGCGCGGTGCGTGACCGGGTCGCGCAACTCGCCGAGTCGGAACTGCGCGACAGCGTCCCGTATGCGGTGTTCTTCGGCGCGCCGGAGGGCCTGGAGCCCGCGCAGGAGCAGGGCGATGCCGCACTCAACGTACCCATCGTCGGACACTCGGTGATGGACCTGGTGCAGCGCCAGGCGGCCCGGCTGCAGTCGGTGGAGGACGAGCTGCATGCGGCACGCCAGGCCCTGGCCGAGCGCAAGACCATCGAGCGTGCCAAGGCGCTGCTGATCCAGCACCGCGGCCTCAGCGAGGATCAGGCCTACAAGCTCCTGCGCCAGACGGCGATGAACCAGAACCGGCGCCTGGCCGAGGTCGCCGAGGCGACCGTCGCGATGTCCGATCTGCTGGGAAAGGGCGGCCTGTAGCTAACTCCCCGGGAAATGGATGCCGGCCCTGTGGGAGCGGGCTTGCCCGCGAAGCCCCTGCCAGTGTCCGCGACTGGCAGGGGCTTCGCCGCCAGGGCGGCTCCTACAGGTAGTGCACCAGCGCGGTTCATCTGCACCGCAAGCGCGCCCCAGTCTGGTGCCTTGCGGATCGTCTCCCGGGCGCCGGGTTTTCCGAAAGCGTTCGACTCCATACGGCGAACCATCCGATTTTCCCGCGCCATGGCGCGATTGTTTCTGGCGGGGTCGATTAGCAACGGCTAATTGGCACACCTCCTGCAGGAATACCGGCAAGACGAGCCAACGGCGGTTCGTCGCCTGACAACAGGGAGACCCGACGACCGGGCCTCCCACGGGACTGGACAAAGGCGTCCATCACCCGGCTGCAAACGCGGCCGGGCTGATGCGACGCCTTTTTTCGTTTTTGGGATGTGTTTGCTGACAAGGGGAGTGAACCCGCAATGACCGATCACACGAATGACACGAAAAAGACCTCCGGCCTGTCGCGCCGGCGTTTCCTGGGCGGCATGGCCGCCGGGATCGGCGCGACCGCGCTGGGTGTTTCCGGGGCCGCGCCGTGGGGCTATGCGAAGGCCGGCAACGGCAAGCCGGAGACGACCGAGGCGAAGCTGGGCTTTATCGCCCTGACCGACGCCGCGCCGCTGTTCGTCGCGCTGGAGAAGGGATTCTTCGCCGCCCATGGCATGCCCGACGTGCAGGTGCTGAAGCAGTCCTCCTGGGGCACGGTGCGCGACAACCTGGAACTGGGCTCGCGCCGCGGCGGTATCGATGGCTCGCACATCCTGACGCCGATGCCCTACCTGATCCACCGCCGTGGCACGCCGATGACGATCCTCGCGCGGCTGAACCTGGCCGGGCAGTGCATCTCGGTGGGCGACGAATACGCGGACCTGAAGGTCGGGACCGACACTACCGAGTTCAAGGGCGCGCTGGCCGAGAAGGCCGCCGGCGGTGACGACATCCGCGCGGCGATGACCTTTCCCGGCGGGACCCATGACCTGTGGATCCGCTACTGGATGGCCGCCGGTGGGATCGACCCGGATCGCGACATCGCCACCATCGTCGTCCCGCCGGCGCAGATGGTCGCCAACATGCGCGTCGGTTCCATGGACACCTTCTGTGTCTGCGAGCCCTGGAACATGCAGCTGATCAACCAGGGCATCGGCTACACCGCGAACACCACCGGCGAGCTCTGGCACAACCACCCGGAAAAGGCGCTGGGGATGCGCGCGGACTGGGTGGAAGCCAATCCGAATGCGGCCCGCGCCCTGACAATGGCGGTAATGGAGGCGCAGATGTACTGCGAGGATCCGGCGAACAAGGAAGAGGTCGCCGAGATCTGTTCGCGCCGGCGCTACATCCACGCCCCGTACGCCGACATCATCGATCGCATGCAGGGGAACTTCGACTACGGCACCGGCCGCGTGGTCGAGGACCACCCCGACCAGATGCGCTACTGGAAGGACCAGGCCTCCTATCCCTTCAAGAGCCACGACCTGTGGTTCCTTACCGAGGACATCCGCTGGGGTTACCTGCCGCCGGATCTCGACATGCAGGCCCTGGTAGACGAGGTCAACCGCGAGGATATCTGGCGCGAGGCGGCCGACACGCTTGGCATCGATTCGGCCGACATCCCCGAATCCACCTCGCGCGGCCAGGAAACGTTCTTCGACGGCAAGGTCTTCGACCCGGAAGACCCGCAGGCCTACCTCGACAGCCTGGAGATCAAGGCGATCGCGTCCTGACGCGGTGGCCCGCCGACACCTGCACAGACGATTCAAGAGGATTCGATGATGAGTGCCATTCTCGATCGCAACATGACCTTCGGCGCCGGGCGCGAACGCCCGGCGGCCGCGGAGACCTCCACGGCCCCGGTGGCCCGCTCGGCCCCGCCGTCGGCCCGGTCCGGCGGTGCCCCGCCGCCCGACCCCGGGCTCTGGGGCCGGCGTATGCGCCACGCGGCCACCGTGGTGCTGCCCCCGGTGATCGTGACCGCGATTTTTTTGTTTCTGTGGGAAATGATGACGTCCTCCCAGGGAGCCGTACTGCCCGGCCCGAGTCAGGTGATCACCGACACCTGGGAACTGATCGTCAATCCGTTCTATGACCACGGTGGCAACGACGTGGGCATGGCCTGGCAGCTGCTTGCCAGCCTGGAACGTGTGGCCTACGGCTATGCCCTGGCGGTGGTGGCCGGGATCGGTCTCGGCGTGCTGGTCGGCCAGTCCACCTGGGCGATGCGCGGGCTGGACCCGCTGTTCCAGGTACTGCGCACTGTACCGCCGCTGGCCTGGCTGCCGATCTCCCTGGCCGCGTTCCAGGCCAGCAACCCGTCGGCCATCTTCGTGATCTTCATCACCGCGATCTGGCCGATCATCATCAACACCTCGGTCGGCATCCGGAACATCTCGCAGGACTACGTGAACGTGGCCCGCGTGCTGCGCCTGAACGGTCTTGAGTACTTCACCAAGATCATGCTCCCGGCCGCCGCGCCGTATGTCTTCTCCGGTCTGCGCATCGGCATCGGCCTCGCCTGGCTGGCGATCGTCGCCGCCGAGATGCTGATCGGCGGGGTCGGCATCGGCTTCTTTATCTGGGATGCCTGGAACGCCTCCATGCTCAGCGACATCGTGCTGGCCCTGGTCTACGTCGGCCTGGTCGGGTTCTTCCTCGACCGCCTGGTCGCGATCGTCGGCAAATGGGTCACCCGCGGCACGCAGGCCGGCTGATCCGGCCCCTCACAGGAGAATCATCATGACCAGCTATCTCTCCATCGAACACGTCCACAAGACCTTTGGCGAAGGCCCGACGGCCACCGAGGTGCTGCGCGACGTCGACCTGCACGTGGACCGCGGCGAGTTCATCTCCATCATCGGCCACTCCGGCTGCGGCAAGTCGACGGTGCTCAACATCGTCGCCGGGCTGCTGGAGACCAGCACCGGCGCGGTGATCCTGGATGGCAAGGAGGTCAGCAAGCCGGGTCCGGATCGCAGTGTCGTGTTCCAGAACCACTCCCTGCTGCCCTGGCTGACCGTGCGCGACAACGTGGCGCTGGCGGTGGACAAGACCTTCAAGGGCACCAAGTCCGCCGCCGAACGCCGCGAGTGGATCCTGCAGACGCTGGATATGGTCGGCATGAGCCACGCGCTGGACAAGCGCCCGGACGAGATCTCCGGCGGCATGAAGCAGCGCGTGGGCATCGCCCGGGCGCTGGCGATGGAGCCGAAGGTCCTGCTGATGGACGAACCCTTCGGCGCGCTTGACGCGCTGACCCGGGCGCACCTGCAGGACGAGGTGATGCGCATCCAGTCGGAGCTGGGCAATACCGTGCTGATGGTCACTCACGACGTGGACGAGGCGGTGTTGCTGTCCAACCGCATCGTGATGATGACCAACGGCCCGGCGGCGACCATCGGCGAGATTCTGGAGATCGACCTGCCGAAGCCGCGCGAGCGCCTGGCGATGGCCGACAACGCCGATTACAACCACTACCGGGCCGAGGTGCTGCGCTTTCTCCACGAGCGCCACAAGAACCCCGAGTCGGAGGCCGCGTGATGGATACCGCGAACGACAAGCCGCGGCTGGTCCTGATCGGCAACGGCATGGCCGGAATGCGCACGGTCGAGGAGCTTTTGAAGCTCAAGCCGGACATGTACGACATCACCGTGTTCGGTGCCGAGCCCTGGGGCAACTACAACCGCATCATGCTCTCGCCGGTACTGGCCTCGGAGAAGACCGTCGACGAGATCATGCTGAACGACGATGCCTGGTATGCCGAACGCGGCATCACCCTGCACAAGGGCAAGCGCATTGAGCGGATCGACCGCGTAAACCGGCGGGTGATCGCCGAGGACGGCACCGAGGCGCCCTATGACCGCCTGCTGCTGGCGACCGGCTCCGACCCGGTGATGATCCCGGTGCCGGGGCACGAACTCGAGGGCGTGGTCGCCTTCCGCGATATCCACGACGTGGACGCGATGCTCGCGGCCAGTCGCGCACACCGGCATGCGGTGGTGATCGGCGGTGGCCTGCTAGGCCTGGAGGCCGCCAACGGTCTGATGCGCCAGGGCATGGAGGTCACCGTGGTGCACCTGATGGATCACCTGATGGAGCGCCAGTTGGATGCCGAGGCCGCCGGGATGCTGCGCGGCTCGCTGGAGCAGCGCGGCATGCGTTTTCGCATGGCGCACCAGACCGAGACGATCCTGGGCGAGGACCGCGTCACCGGC
Organism: Thioalkalivibrio sp. ALE25; assembly: GCF_000377285.1. Taxonomy (NCBI): domain Bacteria; kingdom Pseudomonadati; phylum Pseudomonadota; class Gammaproteobacteria; order Chromatiales; family Ectothiorhodospiraceae; genus Thioalkalivibrio; species Thioalkalivibrio sp. ALE25. Next base: position 42,987 of record NZ_KB897929.1, read on the forward strand.
GTGCGCTTCACCGACGGCAGCGAGGTCGATGCCGATCTGGTGGTGATGGCGGTCGGCATCCGCCCGAACACCGCGCTGGCCGAGTCCGCCGGGCTGCACTGCGAGCGCGGCGTGGTGGTGAACGACACCATGCAGACCTATGACCCGTCGATCTATGCGGTCGGCGAGTGCGTGCAGCACCGCGGCGCCACCTACGGCCTGGTCGCGCCCCTGTGGGAGCAGGCGAAGGTCTGCGCCAACCACCTGGCCGAGTACGGCATCGGGCGTTACGAGGGCTCGATGACCTCCACCAAGCTGAAGGTGACCGGGATCGACCTGTTCTCTGCCGGCGACTTCACCGGCGACGAGACCACCGAGGACCTGGTGTTCAAGGATGCCGCGCGCGGCGTCTACAAGCGCCTGGTGCTGAAGGACAACCGGATCCAGGGGGCGGTGCTGTACGGCGATACCCTGGACGGCTCCTGGTACTTCCAGCTGATGCGCGATGCCACGCCGGTGGCCGACATCCGCGAGAACCTGCTGTTCGGCCAGGCGCATATCGGTGACTCCGGCCACGGCGACGAGGCCTCGCGGGTCGCGGCGATGCCCGACGAGGCCGAGATCTGCGGCTGCAACGGCGTGTGCAAGGGCGAGATCGTCCAGGCAATCAGCGAGCACAAGCTGTTCACGCTGGAGGACGTGCGCGCCCACACCAAGGCGTCGAACTCCTGTGGCTCCTGCACCGGGCTGGTGGAGTCCGTGCTCGCCACCACGCTGGGCGGCGACTACTCCGACGCCCCGGCGAAAAAGCCGGTCTGCGCCTGCACCGACTACAGCCACGACGAGGTGCGCGCGGCGATCAGCCGCGACGGGCTGAAGACCATGGACGCGGTGTTCGAGGCCCTCGACTGGAAGACCCCGAACGGCTGCCATGTCTGCCGCCCGGCGCTCAACTACTACCTGCTGGCGGCCTGGCCGAAGGACTACCAGGACGACGCCCAGTCGCGCTTCATCAACGAGCGTGCCCACGGCAACATCCAGAAGGACGGCACCTATTCGGTGGTACCGCGCATCTGGGGCGGGGTAACCACCCCGGCCGAGTTGCGCGCGATCGCCGAGGTGGCCGAGCGCTACCAGGTGCCTACGGTCAAGTTTACCGGCGGCCAGCGCATCGACCTTTTGGGGGTGAAGAAGCCCGATCTGCCGGCGATGTGGCGCGATCTTGGCGCGGCCGGGTTCGTCTCCGGCCATGCCTACGGCAAGGCCCTGCGCACGGTGAAGACCTGTGTCGGCTCCGAGTGGTGCCGTTTCGGCACTCAGGACTCCACCGGCCTCGGCATCCAGCTGGAACGGATGACCTGGGGCTCCTGGACCCCGCACAAGTTCAAGATGGCGGTCTCCGGCTGTCCGCGTAACTGCGCCGAGGCGACGATCAAGGACCTGGGCGTGGTCTGCGTGGACTCGGGCTACGAGCTGCACGTGGGCGGCAACGGCGGGGTGAAGGTCCGCGCCACCGACTTCCTCTGCAAGGTGGAAACCGAGACCGAGGTGCTCGAATACGCAGGGGCCTTCATGCAGTTCTATCGCGAAGACGCGCGCTACCTGGAGCGCACCGCCCCGTGGATCGAGCGCGTCGGGCTGACCCGCGTGAAGGAACGCCTGGTGGACGACGCCGAGAACCGCGCCGCGCTGTACGCCCGCTTCCTGGAGTCGCAGGAAGTGGCGCAGGTGGACCCCTGGGCCGAGCGGGCCGCCGGGCATGCGGCGCACGAGTTTATCCCTATCAAGCCGGTGGACGCGGCCCCGCGCCAGGGGGTGTCGGCATGAGCTGGCTCGCGATCTGTCCGCTCGAGGACATCCCGTCGCTGGGCGCGCGCGTAGTGGCGGGCCCGAACGGCGACATCGCCGTGTTCCGCACCGCCGATGACCGCGTGTTTGCCCTGCGCGACCAGTGCCCGCACAAGGGCGGGCCGCTGTCGCAGGGCATCGTCCACGGCGAGCGCGTGACCTGCCCGCTGCACAACTGGGTGATCGACCTGCAGTCCGGGGAGGCCACCGGCGCGGATAGCGGCTGCACCCATGCCTTCCCGATCCGGGTGACCGACGGTCAGGTGTGGCTGGATCTCTCCGGCGCCACGGGCGACTCCGCGGACGATACCGCTGCGGTGCTCGTCGCCTGCCGCGAGGCGGGCTGAGATGGCCACGGCCGAGCCGGTGACCCGCACCACCTGCCCCTACTGCGGGGTGGGCTGCGGCGTGGAGGTGACCGCGACGCCGGAAGGCGAGTTTCCGGTCGCGGTGCGCGGCGATCCCGCCCATCCGGCGAATGCCGGGCGCCTGTGCTCCAAGGGCGCGGCACTGGCCGAGACCCTCGGCGACGAGGGCCGGCTGCTCCACCCGGAGATCGGCGGGCGGCGTGTCGACTGGGAGGCCGCGCTGGATCATGTGGCGAACGGCTTTCGCGAGACTATCGCGGCGCACGGGCCGGATGCGGTCGCGCTGTACGTCTCCGGGCAGATCCTGACCGAGGACTACTATGTCGCCAACAAGCTGATGAAGGGCTTCATCGGCTCGGCCAATATCGACACCAACTCCCGGCTTTGCATGTCCACGGCCGTGGCCGCCCATACCCGCGCCTTCGGGGTGGATGGCGTGCCGGGGAGCTATACCGACCTCGAGCAGGCCGATCTGGTCGTGGTGACGGGCTCCAACATGGCCTGGGCCCACCCGGTCCTGTTCCAGCGCCTGCAGGCCGCCCGCGCGGCGCGGCCCGGGATGAAGCTGGTGGTGATCGACCCGCGGCGCACGGCCACCGCCCAGGCGGCCGACTTGCACCTGCCGCTGGCGCCGGGCACGGATGCCTGGCTGTTCAACGGCCTGCTGGACCACCTGCGCCGGGAGGATGCGCTGGACCCCGGCTTCCTGGAGCGCCACGTCGACGGCTTTGCCGATGCCCTGGCGGCCGCGCGGGCCTCCAGCCCGTCGATCGCCGCGACCGCCGAGGCCTGCGAGCTGGAGCCGGAGGCGGTGGCGACGTTCTTCCAGTGGTTTGCCCGTACCGAACGCACCGTGACCGCCTTCTGCCAGGGCATCAACCAGTCCGACAGCGGCGTGGACAAGGCCGGGACGATCCTCAACGTCCACCTGGCCACCGGCCGCATCGGGCGCCCGGGCATGGGCCCGTTCTCGCTGACCGGCCAGCCGAACGCGATGGGCGGGCGCGAGGTCGGCGGACTGGCCAGCCAGCTGGCCGCGCATATGGGCTTCGACGACGCGGCCCTGGACCGGGTCGGGCGTTTCTGGGGCGCGCCGAATCTCGCCCGCCAGCCGGGGCTGAAGGCGCTGGACCTGTTCCGCGCGGTCGAGTCGGGGCAGGTGAAGGCGGTCTGGATCATCGGCACCAATCCGCTGTTCAGCCTGCCCGAGGCCGCGCGCTTCGAGCAGGCCCTGGCCGAATGCCCGCTGGTCGTGGTCTCCGACTGCGTGCGCGAGACCGAGACCACGCGGGTGGCCGACGTCCTGCTGCCGGCGACCACCTGGGGCGAGAAGGACGGCACGGTAACCAACTCCGAGCGCCGCATCTCGCGCCAGCGCCCGTTCCGGGCGCCCCCGGGCGAGGCCCGCCACGACTGGTGGGCGCTGGCCCGAGTCGCGCAGCGGCTGGGTTTCGCCGACGCCTTTCCCTATACCCATCCGGGCGAGATCTTCCGCGAGCATGCGGCGCTGTCCGCCTTCGAGAACCACGGCACGCGCGACTTCGACATCGGCGCACTGGCCAGGCTGTCCGACGCCGAGTACGAGGCCCTGGAGCCGGTGCAGTGGCCGCTGCCGGCGGGGAGTCGGACGGGCGCCGAACACCTCTATGCCGATGGCCGTTTCTTCACCGCCAATGGCCGGGCGCGGCTCGCGGCCGTGACTCCGCAGGCCCCGACCGACCCCGTCGCTGCCGACTATCCGCTGCGCCTGAACACCGGCCGCATCCGTGACCAGTGGCACAGCATGACCCGTACGGGATGCACCCCGCGCTTGAGTGCGCATCAGCCGGAGCCGTTCGTCGAGATCCATCCGGTGGATGCCGGGCTGTTCCGGGTCCAGGCCGGCGATCTCGCCGAGGTGACCAGTCGCCACGGACGCCTGCTGGCGCGGGTACAGGTGAGCCGCGAGCAGCGCCCGGGCAGCGTGTTCGTGCCCATGCACTGGAGCCGGCCGATCGCGCGGCTCGCCCGGGTCGATGCGCTGGTGCCCGCGCATGTCGACCCGGTCTCCGGTCAGCCGGCGTTCAAGCACACGGCTGTGGCCGTGTGCCCGGCGGCGCTGGACTGGCACGGCTTCGTGCTGAGCCGCGAGCCGGTCGCTGCGCCCGCAGCCGACTATGCGGTCACCGCCCGTGGTCCCCGGCACCTGCGCATCGAACTGGCCGGGCGGGGCGCACCGCCCACGATGGATGCGTGGCGCGAACGCCTGGACGGGCCGGGGGAATGGCTGGAGTTCGCCGATCCCGCCGGGGGCCGCTACCGCGCCGCGCGGATCCACGAGGGCCGGCTCGCCTGCGTGCTGTTCGCGGGTCCCGACCGGGGCCTGCCCGAGCGCGAGTGGCTGGCGGGCCTGTTCGCGGCCGAGACCATCAGCGATACCGAGCGCATGGCGCTCCTGACCGGGCGACCGCCGAACGGGCAGGTCGCGCGCGGGCGCATGGTGTGTGCCTGCTTCGGCGTGGACGAGACGCGAATCCGAGCCGCGATCCGCGAGCAGGGGCTGGCCACCTGCGAGGCCGTGGGTGCGTCCCTCGAGGCGGGGACCAACTGTGGCTCCTGCCGACCCGAGATCCAGACCCTGTTGAATGAAGAAGCCGAGGTGCCCACGAACCCCGTGGCGCGGGAGGGATAAGCATGGAACACCTGCCGATTTATATGCAGTTGCACGGCCGCGAGGCCCTGGTGGTCGGGGCCGGGCCGGTGGCCACGCGCAAGGCCGCGTTGCTGCTGGAGGCCGGGGCGCGAGTGCGCCTGCGCTCCCCCGAGTACAGCGAGGCCGCCGAGCGCCTGCTGCGCGAGAAAACGGGGTCGATCAGACGCGATCCGGGGGTCTATGACACCGAATGCCTGGATCGTGTGGCGATCGTGATTGCTGCCACCGACGATGCGGCGGTCAACCGCCAGGTCTCGGAGGACTGCGTCGCGCGCTCGATCCCGGTGAACGTGGCCGACCAGCCCGAGCTTTGCAGCTTCATCCTGCCGGCGATCGTGGAGCGCGGGCCGCTGACCATCGCGATCGGCTCCGGCGGCCGCGCCCCGGTGCTGGTGCGCCTGCTGCGCGCGAAGATCGAGAGCCTGATCCCGGCCGGCTATGGTCGGCTGGCCGATCTCGCCGGGCGGCTTCGCGACCGGGTGCGCGCCCGTTTCGAGCACGTGAACGCCCGCCGCGCCTTCTGGGAGCGGGCCTTTGCCGGGCCGGCCACCGAGCTGGCGCTGGCCGGGCGCATGGACGCGGCCGAGGCGCGCCTGGAACAGGAACTGGCGGACGCCGCGGCTAGTACGCCGGGCGAGGTCTACCTGATCGGCGCCGGGCCGGGCGATCCCGACCTGCTGACCTTTCGCGCGCTGCGCCTGCTGCAGCAGGCGGATGTGGTCGTCTACGACCGGCTGGTGTCCTCCGAGGTGGTGAACCTGGCCCGGCGCGAGGCCGAGCGCTTCTATGTCGGCAAGGAGCGCGACCATCACTGCGTGCCGCAGGAGGAGATCAGCGCGCTGCTCTCCCGGCTGGCGCGCGAGGGCAAGCGGGTGGCGCGGCTGAAGGGCGGCGACCCGTTCGTGTTCGGCCGGGGCGGCGAGGAGCTGGACGTGCTGGCGCGCGACGGCGTGGCCTACCAGGTCGTGCCCGGCATTACCGCGGCCAGCGGCTGCGCCGCCTATGCGGGCATACCGCTGACCCACCGCGACCATGCCCAGTCGGTGCGGTTCATCACCGGCCATACCCGCGAAGGGCGGCTGGATGTGGACTGGTCGCAGTTGACCAGTACCCGCGAGACCCTGGTGTTCTACATGGGCCGCAAGGGGGTGGGCGAGATCTGCCGGGGGCTGAAGGGTGCCGGCCGCGCCGGACAGACCCCGGCGGCGATCATCGAGAACGGCACCACCGCCCGCCAGCGCGTGGTTAGCGGCACGCTGGATACGCTGGCCGCGCGTGCCGAGCGCGAGCAGGTGGGTTCGCCCAGCCTGATCGTGATCGGCGAGGTAGCGGCCTGCCACGCACGCTTGGCCTGGTTCCAGCCGGATGCCGGGGCCGCCACGGTATTCCCGCAGCCGATGCCCATGTCGGGGCCGGGCCCGCGGGCCGCGGCGGCGAGCGCGGCGTGACGGCCGCATCCGTCCTGCCGGAGGCGGCGGCCAGTGGCCTTGCGGGTCGCCGGGTGGCCCTGCCGGAGAGCCGGGCGCTGGAGGTCTTCGCCGGCCTGCTGGAGCGGCGCGGGGCCGAGGTCTGGCGCTGCCCGCTGATCGCGATCCACGACAGCCCCGACCGCACGGCGATCGAGGCCTGGCTGCACAGGGCGATCGAGGCGCCGTTCGACCGCCTGATCTTTCTGACCGGCGAGGGCTTCACCCGCCTGACTGGCTTTGCCCGGAGTGCCGAACGCGAGGACGCCTGGCTGGCCGCCGTGGCGCGGACGCCGACCCTGGTGCGCGGCCCCAAGCCCGGGCGGGCGATGAAGCCCTTCGGCGTGCGGCCGGATGCGGTCGCGGCCGCGCCGACGACCGAGGGCATCATCGAAACCCTTTCTGGGCAGGACATGGCCGGACAGCGTATCGGGGTGCAGCTCTACGGTGCGGAACCCAATCGCCGCCTGCTCGGGTTCCTGGAGCAGGCCGGCGCCGAGGTCTTCCCGGTCTGGCCCTACCGCTATGCGGACGCCGCCGAGACCGGGCGCGTGACCGGGCTGATCGAGGCCCTGATCGCGGGGGAGGTGGATGCGATCGCCTTCACCAGTCAGGCCCAGGTGCGACGTCTGCTGGCGGTCGCCCGGGCCGATGATCGTCACGATGCGTTGCGGGCGGCGCTGGAGGGAACCGTCGTCGCCGCGATCGGCCCGGTGGTGGCCGAGGAACTGCGCACCCACGGCATTTCTCCCGCGGTGGTCCCCGAAGGCCGCTACTTCATGAAGCCGCTGGTCTCGGCGCTCACCCGACATCTGCGGGCGGCTGCGTAGGGAACTTGTAGCGCGGGCGGATAGCCCACGGATTGAATCCCCTGCGGTGATCCGGGCCATGAAACCAACGTCCACACGGCGTTCGCGCCGATCCTTCCTGCGCTGGATGGCCGGCTCTGCTCTGGTGGTCGGGGCGGGCTGGCCGGTGGTCGCGGGTGCCTCCGAAGGCCGTGAACCGCAGCGCAAGCCGATCCCGTCGTCGGGGGAGCGTATCCCGGTGATGGGCATGGGGACCTGGATCACCTTCAACGTGCCGGAGGACCCGGATGCGCTGGCGGTGCGCACGCGCATCCTCGACACCTTCATCCGTCGCGGCGGCGGAATGATCGACTCCTCCCCGATGTACGGCCGCGCCGAGGCGGTGGTGGGCCACGGGCTGCGCGAGCTGGGGCATCCGGAAGGTGCCTTCGCGGCCACCAAGGTCTGGACGCGCAGCACCGCTACTGGGCGCGAGCAGCACGCGAAATCCCGGGAGCTGTGGGGCGTCGACACCCTCGACCTGCAGCAGGTGCACAACCTGCAGAACTGGGAGGCCCACCTGGAGACGCTGAGCGAGCGCCGCGCGGCGGCGGAGCTGCGCTATATCGGCGTGACTACCTCGCACGGACGCCGCCACGACGAGCTGGAGCGTATCCTGCGGCGCGAGGAGCTGGACTTCGTGCAGCTGACCTACAACATCCTCGACCGCGAAGCGGAACAGCGCCTGCTGCCGCTGGCGCGCGAACACGGGGTGGCGGTGATCGCCAACCGGCCGTTCCGGCGCAAGGCGCTGATCAATCAGTTCGAGGGTCATCCTCTGCCGGACTGGGCGGCGGAGATCGAATGCGCGAACTGGCCGCAGTTCCTGCTCAAGTTCATCGTCTCGCATCCGGACGTCACCTGCGCGATCCCGGCGACCTCGGTCGTGGCGCACATGGAGGAGAACATGGGCGCGCTGTACGGCCCGCTTCCGGATGCCGATATGCGCAGCCGCATGGTCGCCTACGTCGGCGCCCTGTAGGAGGCCAGCCCTCTGGCCGACGAGTCTTGTCGCACGCCGAATCGGCCAGAGGGCTGGCCTCCTACAGTAATGATTTTCAACCTATGGATACGGGGTAGATAGATGCTGCCGTTCGATAGCGCCACCTGGCTGGCCATCCTGGGCCAGTACAACGCCGCCATCTGGCCACTGCACGCGGTCGGCGCCCTCCTTGCGCTGGTGGCCGTCGCGCTCGCGTTCACGTTCAGGCGCGGGGCAGCCCGCGTCTTGGGCCTGATGCTGGGCGTGCTGTGGATCTGGACCGGAGTGGTCTTCTTCGGCGGCTCGCTCGCACCCTTCCACTTCGCCTCCGAATGGCTGGCCGGGGTGTTCGTCGCCCAGGGCCTGATGCTGCTGTTCGCGCTGACCCTGATGGGGCAGGCCCGCTTCGGCTGGCCCGGCGGGCTGGCGGGCAGCGGCGCGGTCTTGATGATCGTCTACGCGCTGGCCGGCTATCCATTGCTCGAGCTCGCGCTGACCGGCACACCCTGGGCCCAGTTGCAGTACTTCGGCGTCGCGCCCGGTCCCACCATGCTGCTGACGCTCGGGCTCCTGCTATTCGCCGGCCCGCGGCCCCCGCTGGTGCTGGCCATCATCCCGCTCCTGTGGGCGCTGGTCACCGGATACATCGCCTGGGAGCTGGGCCTCTGGCTGGAATACCTGCCGGCCGCGCTGGGTGTGCTCACCTTCGTGTTGCTGCTGGTTCGCTGGCTGCGTTCGGGTGATCGGGCTCGTTAAGATGACGGCTGATCCCGACAAGGAGACCGTCATGTCCATCGAAGTGATCCATCGGCCGGAGCAGGACCATCTGGAGCGTCTGGGGGTGTTCGACTGGCCGGTGTGGGAGAAGGAGGTTTCGACCTTCCCCTGGCACTACGACGAGCGCGAGGTCTGCTACATCCTGGAGGGTCAGGTGACGGTGACGCCGGATGATGGAGGCGAGCCCGTCACCGTGGGCGAGGGCGATCTGGTGACCTTCCCCGAGGGTATGGGCTGCACCTGGGAGATACACCGCGACATCCGCAAGCACTACCGCTTCGGCTGAGCCCCCCGCATTCGGGTCGGTTTGGCCCGTGTAACGTTACGGATTACAGTGCAAGTGTCTGCCAGGGAAGGCCGATGATCAGGAAGATTCGTCACAAGGGACTGAAGCGCCTGTACATGTGAACCGCAACCGGGTTGTCACCTTCACGTTCAGTGGAGACGATGCGGATCAGGTGGATCATGAAGACTGCCATTGAGCCTCAGGAACACGCGGCGATGCGGAACCCGCCCCACCCAGGGCGGATCCTGCGCCGGCGTGTGCTGCCCGGGCTGGGTCTTTCGGTGACGGAGTTTGCGCAGCATCTGGGGATGTCCCGCAACGCGGTCTCGCGTGTCCTGAACGAACATGCCGCGATCTCCCCGGACTTTGCCGTGCGCCTCGAGAGCGGTGGCATCGGCGAGGCGCGCCACTGGCTCACCATGCAGACGAACTTCGATCTGGCGCGGGCCGAATCCCGCGACGAGAACCACATCCGGCGCTTCGCGGCCGCTTGATTGTGGCGGGCCCTTGCGGTCAGCCGCATTGGGCAAGAAGTTCAGCCAGTCGAAGCGTCGGTTCGCGCCCGGGCTGGCAGCAACCGCCAGCACAGGGTGCGGTTGCGCGCAGCGACAAGCACCTTCGGGTCCACGATCCCCCGGCTTTGTCATCCCGGAAACCGCGCAGCGGTTATCCAGGATCTCCGCGGTTGGGGGTGTCCCGACGTGGGAGATCCCGGCTCTTCGCTGCGCTGCGGCCGGGATGACGAGGGGGGTAGTGCGGTGGCCGGGGTTGCTCCATCGAGGAACAGGGCCTGGGAGTAGTCCCCCGAGCTTGGGCTTCCTGCGCCGGGCTGTCGCCGGTACGGCTGACGCGCGGCGCCAATCAGGAAGGAAAAGGATTTCGCTCACGCCCTTCCCGCAGTTTTTGTGGGAGCGCGCGTGCGCGCGAATGCAGGGCCCGATCCGGGGCTGACGCCGGTTCGCGGCCAAGGCCGCTCCCACAGGGGCTTTAGCGGGCGAGCCAGTGGGTGTCGAGGGAGGTGTTGAAGGTCTCCTCGACGCGGCGCAGGTAGTAGAGCATGTCGACCGGCAGGTTGATGCCGTCGTGCATCTGCAGGGGGTAGAGGTCGGCGGCGATCACGCAGTCGGCGATGGACGGGTGGCCCAGGTAGAAGCGACTGGCGGCCAGGTGCTTGGCCAACTCCGGCAGGTGGCTTAGTTTGGCGAGCTGGTTGTAGCCGTCGTAGCGGTCGTTGGCCAGTTCCTCCAGCGACATGCCGAAGCGGTGCTGCACCTGGGCCTTGAAGTCGGCCAGGGCCTCGGCGCTCTCGCCGATGCCGTGAAAGCCCGGTGCCAGCGGGGCGTAGAGGCGGTCTAGTACGATCTCCACCTTGGCGCGCCAGTCCACCAGGGCCTGCCAGGCGTCTTCGGCGATCACGCCGTCGGACAGCGGCTCGCCGGTCGGGAACAGGCGGTCAATGTCGCGCAACGCGGCGAGCGTGTCGGTGACCAGGGAGCCGTCATCCATCTGCAGGATCGGCGACTGGCGCGCCACGCCCAGTTCGAAGAAGGTCTCGTCGTCGAACCAGTCCAGCGCGCGGGTTTCGAGCTCCACACCCTTGTAGCCACAGGCCAGGCGCAGGCGGTCGGCCTTGGCGTCGTGCGGAAAGTGGTAGAGCGTGGCCACGGGGCTATTTCCCGCGCTGGGCGTGGCTCAGGATGAAGTCCCACTGCTCCTGGGTGATCGGCATGACCGACAGGCGGTTGCCGCGGCGTACCAGCGGGCAGTCCTCGAGCTGCGGCTGCTGCTTCAGCCAGTCGAGGGTGACGATATCGCCGAATTTTTCCTCGAAGGCGACGTCCACCCGCAGCCAGCGCGGGTTGTCCGGGTCGCTTTTCGGGTCGTAGTGCGGGTCTTCGGGGTCGAAGGCGCAGGAGTCCGGGTAGGCCTCTTTCTCGATGCGCAGGATGCCGACGATGCCCGGTGGCTTGGCGTTGGAGTGGTAGAAGAAGGCGAGATCCCCCTTCTTCATCTCGTCGCGCATCATGTTGCGCACCTGGTAGTTGCGGATGCCGTCCCAGGGCTCCACGCCGACGCGCTCCAGGTCGTCGATGCTGAACTCGTCGGGCTCGGACTTCATCAGCCAGTAGGCCATGCGGGCTCCTCGTGCCAAATCAGGGGTGGGCTCAGGTGTGTGTATTGTGCCGCGCGCGGTCCGGCAGCGCATGCCAGCCCTGTTCGGTCACGACGGCGTCCAGCGGGACGTCCCAGGGCTGGGTGGGCAGCGCCGGCACGCCCTGCAGCGAGTGTGCCACGCCGATCAGCTTCGGCCGGCGGATGCCGAAGCGGCGCCGGGCGAAGTAGCGGTCGTAGTAGCCGGCGCCCATGCCCATGCGGTTGCCAGCCGTGTCGAAGGCCACCAGGGGCATCAGTACCACCTGCATCTCGCGGCGCCAGATGCGCGGGGCATCGGGGCAGGGTTCGGCGATGCCGAAGCCGTTGTGGCACAGCGCATCCCCGGGCCCCCAGACATGGAAGTGCATGCGGCCGGGGCGCTTGTCGTCCATCACTGGCAGGGCGATGCGGGAGCCGCGTCCGGCCAGGGCGACGGTCAGCGGGGTCAGGTCCACCTCGCCGCGCAGGCCGCGATAGGCGCCGACGCAGCGGGGCTGCCAGCGCTCGAACCAGCGCAGCAGGTGTTCGCAGATGGCGGCGGAGTGCTGGTCGAGCTGGGCGTCCGACAGCGCGGCGCGGGCACGGCGCAGGCGCAGCCGCAGGGCGCGCAGATCGTCGGGCGATAGCGAATCGTGAACGGAGTCGGTTTCCGCTGGCATAGAGGGATCGGTATGGAGAGACGGGATCAAAAGGAAGTGGACGCGCCCCGCGGGCGCCGGCGTGACCTTTGACCTTGAACCTGAGGTTCAGGTGGGAGAAGTCTCCGAATCTTTAGGCTTTCCGCTCGAAGACGGACCTGCACAGCGAAACGGAAGTACTCGGTCCCGTGGTGAAGAATTAAGGCTCAAGGGTACCACCGGGCCACAATCGAACGCCGCAGCGACGCGTCCGGCTCCATTATGGACCAATCGCCCCGGGGTGCGCGCAACCCCCGTGACAGTGGGGGATCCACGGGGATATGAGTGCTTCAGCACTGCTCCCAGGGCAGGCCGTGGTAGCGCCAGCCGCCGCGGGTGGAGCGCTGGTGATGTTCGTCCAGCGGGCCCTCGAAGCCTTCCTCTACCGAAAAGACATGTTCGATGCCGGCATCCACCAGGGCCTGGCCGGCATCCAGCGTGCGCTTGCCGCTGCGGCAGATCAGGTATAGGGCCGGGGCTTCGTCGCTGTGGTCGCTGACGCCGCCCAGCAGCAGCTTGCGGACCTGGGGCACGAACTGCGGGTTCACCGTCCAGTCCGGTTCGTCGATCCAGGGGATGTGGACCGAACCGGTCGGATGGCCGACGAACAGGTATTCCATGGTCGAGCGGATGTCGATCAGCAGGTCCCGTGGGCGTGCCTGCAGCCGCTCGTAGGTCTCCACCGGCGAGATGCGAATGGGGGTTCTGGCAGGGTTGTCTGGGGGCATGGTCTCGATCCGGCTATCGGGGTGGGCGCCGTCCCTGGCGCCCGAGTGGACTACATCACGAAGTCGAGACGTTCCTGGACCCGGTCGATCCCGGCTTGCGCGCATTCCTCGTCGAGGTCGCCGCCCGGCGCTCCGGAGACGCCTACTGCGCCCAGCATGCTGCCGGCCGCTTCGATGGGTAAGCCCCCGGCCAGCATGATGATGCCGTCCACGTGGTTCATCTCCATGCGGATGTCTTCGCGGTTGTCGCGGAAGTTGGCGGAGGTGGTGCCGGACATGGTCACGGCGCGAGCCTTGTCGCCGGCGATCTGGATGGTCTGCACGCCCGCCATGCGATCGCGCAGGACCACCTGGTCGTTGCCGGCCCGGTCGACCACGACGACCGAGGTCTGGTAGCCCATGTCGCGGCAGGCCTCGACGGCGCCCATGGCGATGTCATTGGCCAGCTCCAGGGTCATGAAGCGCTGGGTGTAGACGTCATCGGCCTGGGCGCTGCTGGCCAGGCCCAGGCAGAGGGCGGCAACGGCGCCGGTGGCGAGTCGGGTCAGGGATTTCGGCATGGTGTCCTCCTTATTATGGTTTCGGATGCTGCACACCGATCATGGCAGATAGGGGACGGGGTTGCCGAGGGCTGCATTCCACAGGCTGCCGACCGGCCGCCGGGTAGGGGAACAGGCGACAGCCGCGCCGCCCGCGGCTACACTACGCGCATGTCGGGAAACAGCTTTGGACGACTGTTCGTCGTCAGTACCTTTGGTGAGAGTCACGGGCCGGCCCTGGGCGCGGTGGTGGACGGTTGTCCGCCCGGTCTGGAGCTGTGCGAGGCGGATCTGCAGTTCGATCTCGACCGCCGCCGGCCGGGGCAGTCGCGCCACACTACCCAGCGGCGCGAGCCGGACCAGGTGCGAATCCTCTCGGGCGTGTTCGAGGGTCGCACCACCGGCACGCCGATCGGGCTGCTGATCGAGAACGTGGATCAGCGTTCCAAGGACTACAGCGAGATCATGGATCGCTTCCGTCCCGGGCATGCGGACTACACCTACCATCAGAAATACGGCGTGCGCGACTATCGCGGCGGCGGGCGCAGCTCCGCGCGCGAGACGGCGTTGCGGGTTGCGGCCGGCGGCATCGCCCGGCGCTACCTTGAACAGCGCTACGGCATCACCATCCGCGGCTGGCTGTCCCAGCTGGGCCCGATCGCGCTGGAGGCGAAGCAGCCGGAGATCGCCAACGACAACCCGTTCTTCTCCCCGGACCCGGACAAGGTGCCGGAGCTGGAGGAGTACATGGACGCCCTGCGCAAGTCGGGCGACTCCATCGGCGCGCGGGTCACCGTCGAGGCCACCGGCGTGCCGGCCGGCTGGGGCGAGCCGGTATTCGACCGCCTGGATGCCGAGCTGGCGCATGCGCTGATGAGTATCAATGCGGTGAAGGGCGTGGAGATCGGCGCGGGCTTTGAGTCCGTGACCCAGCGCGGCACCGAGCACCGTGACGAGATCACCCCCGAGGGTTTCCTCTCCAACCACGCCGGCGGCGTGCTGGGCGGGATCAGCACCGGCCAGGCGGTGCGCGCCAGCATCGCGATGAAGCCGACCTCCAGCATCCGTCTGCCCGGGCGCAGCATCAACACCGCGGGCGAGCCGGTCGAGGTGGTGACCAAGGGGCGGCACGACCCCTGCGTGGGCATCCGCGCGACCCCGATCGCCGAGGCGATGATGGCCCTGGTGCTGATGGATCACGCTCTGCGCCATCGCGGGCAGAACGCCGACGTGGCGGATACGGGCCTCGCACTGCGCGATCATTCCGGCGAATGACGCGGCCGTCCGGCCGTAGTCTCCTGAACCGCTAGGGCCCCTGCAATGGCCGTGACGCAGAACGCGCGCCTGTCCGGGGTCTATTTCTTCTACTTCGCCAGCCTCGGTGCGTTCATGCCGTTCTGGGGGCCGTATCTCTCCGAGGAGGGGTTCAGCGGCGCCCAGATCGGCGAACTGATGGCGATCGTGCTGGCGACCAAGATCATCGCCCCGAACGTCTGGGGATGGCTGGCGGATCGCGCCGGCGCGCACATGCCGATCGCGCGCTGGGGCGCGCTGGGCGGGGCGGTGGCCTTTGCCGGGGTGCTGCTGTACACCGGCTACTGGTGGCTGGCGGTGGTGATGGCCGCCTACAGCTTCTTCTGGAATGCGATCCTGCCGCAGTTCGAGGCGACCACCATGCGCTCGCTGGGGCAGGATGCGCACCGCTATGCCCTGGTGCGGCTATGGGGGTCGGTGGGTTTTATCGTCGCGGTGGCGCTGCTGGGCTGGGCCTTCGATCACATCGACGTGGCCTGGCTGCCGTGGATCGTGCTGGCGATCCTGATCGCGGTGGTGGCGGCCGCGCAGTTCGTGCGCGAACCGGCGCGCAACCACGAGGAAGACAACAACGCCCCGCCGCTGCTGACCGTGCTGCGCCGGCCGGAGGTGATCGCGCTGTTCGTGGCCTGCTTCTTCATGCAGGCCAGCCATGGGCCGTACTACGCCTTCTTCACCCTGTACCTGGAACAGGCCGGGTTCTCGCGCGCGGTGGCCGGGCAGCTGTGGGCGCTGGGGGTCGCGGCCGAGGTGGTGCTGTTCCTGCTGATGCCGCGGCTGATCCTGCGTTTCGGGGCCTGGCTGCTGGTGTCGGCAGCGCTGGTGCTGACCACGCTGCGCTGGGGGCTGCTGGCGGCGGTGCCGGATTCGTTGCCGATGCTGATGTTCATCCAGGTGCTGCATGCGGCCAGCTACGGGGTGTACCACGCGGCGGCGATCTCGCTGATCCACTATTTCTTCCCGGGCCGGCTGCAGGGGCGCGGGCAGGCGCTGTACTCCTCGCTGGCCTTCGGGCTGGGCGGGGCGATGGGCTCGCTGGTGGCCGGTTATCTGTGGGACGGCATCAGCCCCGCCTCGGTGTACGTGTTCGCGGCGTTCCTGGCGGCGGCCGGGGTGATCGCCTCGGTGTACGGCGAATGGCGTTTCCGCACCCCGGTGCGAACCCTGTAACTGGCACGTTGCGGCAAAGCTTCGTAGGGTGCGCATACCCCGATGGAACGACAGAACCGGATGGAACAAACGATGATTCGAATTGCGATTGCGGGCGCCGGCGGGCGCATGGGCCAGAACCTGGTGCAGGCGGTGGACGAGCACCCCGAGGCGCAGCTGGGCGCGGCCAGCGAGCGGCCGGGTAGCGAGGCGATTGGAGAGGTCGTCGGTCAGGAGGGCCAGGTGCGCCTGGTCGAGGATCTGGCAACCGTGACCGACGACTTCGACGTGCTGATCGACTTCACCGCGCCGCAGGCCACCATGCAGCACCTGGATCTGTGCGCGCGCGCCGGCAAGGCCCTGGTGATCGGGACCACCGGTCTCGACGCGGAGCAGGAGCAGCGTCTGCGCGATGCGGCGGCCACGATGCCGGTCGTGTACGCGCCGAACATGAGTGTCGGGGTGAACCTGACCTTCAAGCTGGTGGAGCTCGCGGCCCGGGCGCTGGGCGACAGCGTGGACGTCGAGATCCTGGAGGCGCATCACCGGCACAAGGTGGATGCGCCCTCCGGTACCGCGCTGAAGCTGGGGCGTGTGGTCGCGGAGACGCTGGGACGGGACCTGGAGCACGATGCCGTGTATGGCCGCGAGGGCCAGACCGGCGCCCGCGACCGTCGCACCATTGGCTTCGCCACGGTACGTGGCGGCGACATCGTGGGGGAACACACGACGCTGTTCGCGGGCGATGGCGAACGCGTGGAGATCACCCACAAGGCCTCCAGCCGGACCGTGTTTGCTTCCGGTGCAGTGCGGGCCGCCGTCTGGCTGGCTGGTGCTGGCAATGGGCTGTTCGATATGCAGGATGTACTGGGGTTGCGGGACCTCTAACCAGCGGCGCCGACAGGCGCTTCATCGGCCTCAGTATCCTTTGCTGTCCGTGTCTCGGTGCCTTCGTCTAGCCGCCTTCCTCGTGGTGGCTGGTCCTGGTTCGACATCCGGTGTTTAGGGTGCCTTCGGTCCGCCGCTTGCGCTGTATTGAAGGCTGGTCCCGGTTCATCCTTCGGTGTTTACGCTGCCTTCGGTCCACGTACTGCCGTGCGCTGACTCGCCAGCGCGCCCCGAGGCACTTTCTTGCTTGCCCAAGAAAGTGCCCAAAGAAGGGCACCCGGATTTCGCCCGGGAACCTTGCTCCGGACGTGCTGGGCCGGCGGCGCTGAACTCGCTGCGCCTTCGGCTCCGCTCAGACATCCAGCGCCCCGAATTTATAGAAAACGGGCCGGCCCGAGAACCCTTCCGCAAGGGGCTCCATACGGGAGGCGAAGGTCAAATCCGAACAAATCCCCACCTTTATGCCTAACCATAGGCAACGCCGTCCGAAAGCCCCAAGCGCCCGCTGCGCGGGCGCGGCAAGCAACGGCCGAAGGCCGAGCGTGCCCAGATGTCCGAAGACCTAGCCTTCGTCCACTCGCAATATCGTCGGGACGGCCGTTGTTTGAAAAGCAGCCTATAGAAAACGGGCCGGCCCGAGAACCCTTCCGCAAGGGGCTCCATACGGGAGGCGAAGGTCAAAACCGACCGTATCCCTACGCTTACGCCTAACCATAGGCACCGCCACCTGAAAGCCCCCGGCGCCCGCTACGCGGGCGCGGCACGCAACGGCCGAAGGCCGAGCGTGCCCAGATGTCCGAAGACCTAGCCTTTGTCCACTCGCAATATCGTCGGGACGGCCGTTGTTTTGACCTGCCTCCCCGTTGTCGTCGCGCCGAGCGGAGAGGGTTTTCGCGGGATCAGAGGCGCTGGATGTCTGAGCGGAGCCGAAGGCGCAGCGAGTTCAGCGCCGCCCGCGAAAACCCTCGGAGCGAGGGAAACCCCGGCCCGCGAAGCGGGCCGGGGTCGCGGCAGTCGGGCGTGTTTCTTGGTGACTTCTTTGCACGAGCAAAGAAGTCACTCGGGGCGCGCTGGCGAGTCAGCGCACGGCAGTACGTGGACCGAAGGCACGTAAACACCAGAGGACGAACCAGGCCTAGCTAAAAATCGGCAGGTTGCGGACCGAAGGCACCGTAAACACCGGAGGACGAACCAGGACCAGCCACCACGAGGCAGGCGGCCGACCGAAGCCTCCGTAAACACCGGATGATGAATATGGGTTAGCGGGTGGCGGGCCGTCCCCGGGCCGGGCATGGCCGGGAAAAGGGGAGGGCGGCGGGGCGCCGCCGATGGCGCTAGCGCGACGAGCCCAGGGTTTGTTCGATGCGGTCGGCGAGGGCGACCAGCCGCGCCGAACTGCCGGCGGAGTCGCCGCCGGCCTTCTGCTGCTGGCATTCCAGCAGCTCGTGCGCCAGGTTCAGCGCCACCATCACCGCGATGCGCTCGGCCCCCACCACGCGGCCGCCATCACGCAGCTCGCGCATGCGTTCGTCAATCAGAGATGCGGAGGCAAACAGGTCGGCACGCTCGTCGGGCGGGCAGGCGATCTGGTACTCCTTGCCCATGATGGAGACGCGGACGGGTTCGGACTGGCTCATTCGCTGTGCTCCATCGAGCGCAGGCGCGCGATCATGTTCTCGACCCGGTGGCGCGCCTGCTCATTGCGCTCCTTGAAGGCCGCGCGCTCGCCCTTGAGCTGGCGGACCTGCTCCTGCAGGAGGTGGTTTTCCTCGCGCAGGGCCGCGTGCTCCTCCAGCAGGCGCGTGATTGCGGCCTCCAGGCGTTCGGTCGGGTCGATCGCGGAATCGTCGTTCGGCTGCATGGCCTCGGTCCCGGTTGGCAGGCGGCCTTCGCCGCAGGGCGTGTGATCCATGGAGTCTAGGAGGGCTTCGCGCGAAGCGTCAACTTGGGTCATCTTCTTGCTGGAACACCTTCACTTTTTGCGGGTCGCATACTTGCCGTTCCGGGGTTTGTTGCGGCCTGGTGCCCGCGCTGGCCACAATACGGCGAATCCCGTTCCCAGAAAGTGTTGCTGCCCATGACCCAGCCCCCCGAACCCGGCCCCGAGGCCACCGTGATCGAGGGTACGGCCCATAACGGAAAGCCGTGCCGGATCGTCGACAACACGGGGACCGTGCCGCACGCGGAGCTGGAACAGCTGTTGAACGCCTTGATCGAAGAGAAACGCTTCGGTCTCAATATGCTGTCCTCCACCGGTTCCAGCGCGATCAAGCTGGGCGAGCCGCAGTTTACGCACCTGCAGGTGGGTGACGATCTCTATCGCTTCCTGCTGTTCCCTTACGAAGCGCGGCTGGAGAGCTTCTGATGGTCGGCGACCCAGGCACCGGCAACGCGAAGGCGCAGGACGGGCTGGAGCGCGATCCCGTCGCCCTGCGCGAACAGCTGGAGCACGGACTGCGCAGCATGGGCTTCGCGCAGACGCCGGCCTCCGCCCACGGGCTGTTCACCGGCTGCCTGGTGGCGGACCTGGGCGCCGACGTCGACGCCCTGGTGCGCAGCCTGGGCGAGGCCCTGCCGCTGACCGAAGGCGCGGGGGACCGCTTCGGCAAGACCGTGGAAGCGATCCGGCGCGCGCTGCTGGCCCAGCTGTATGACGTAGAACTGGGCTTCGGCCCACTGCTGCCGGAGGACGAAGCCATCGAGGCGCAGGCGCAGGCCCTGTCGGAATGGGTGGACGGCTTCATCGCCGGGCTGGGGCAGACGCCGCGTCTGGGCAAACTCAAGCCCTCGGCCGAGGCCAGCGAGATCCTGCGTGATTTCGCGGAGATCGCGCGCATCGAACTGGAGCCGGACGACGACGAGGAAAACGCCGCCGCCTTCGAGGAGCTCAATGAATATGTGCGCGTGGGCGTTTTGCTGATCGCCGACGAGCTGGCCCCGGACGACCCGAAACGGATCCCGATGCAATGACCTCGACGCGACGCAGCCCCCGGCCCGGCCGGATGCCCGAGATCCCCCAGGGCGAGTTCGCCCGGCGCCGCCAGCGTCTGATGCGGGCGCTCGGACCCGAGGCGATCATCGTCGTTCCTGCCGCTCACGAGCGCACCCGCAACCGGGATGTCGAGTATCCCTTCCGTCAGGACAGCGACTTCCTTTACCTGACCGGCTTCCCGGAGCCGGATGCGGTGGCGGTGCTGGTGCCGGGGCGGCCGGCTGGCGAATACATCCTGTTCTGCCGCGACCGCGACCCGACCCAGGAGACCTGGCAGGGCCGCCGCGCCGGGCCGGACGGTGCGATGGAGACCCATGGGGCCGAGTGCGCCTTCCCGATCGAGGACATCGACGAGATCCTGCCGGGGCTGATGGAGAACCGCGCCGTGCTGGCCGCCCCGTTCGGGCGCGACGAGCCGCTGGACCAGCGCCTGTTCGGTTGGGTGAACCGTGTACGGGCCAAGGCCCGCAACGGCGTGCGTGCACCGCACGAGTTCGTCGCGGTGGAGCACCACCTGCACGAGCAGCGGCTGTTCAAGAAGGCCCCCGAGCTCAAATTGATGCGCCACGCGGCCGCGATCTCCTCGCAGGCGCATGTGCGCGCGATGCAGGCCTGCCGGCCGGGGGTGACCGAGTTCGCGGTGGAGGCCGAGCTGCTGCACGAGTTCCACCGCTACGGAACCGAGACCGCGTATCCCTCCATCGTCGGTGGCGGCGAGAACGGCTGTATCCTGCACTACATCGAGAACCGCGCGGAACTGAACGCCGGTGACCTCCTGCTGATCGACGCCGGCTGCGAGGTGCAGGGCTATGCGTCCGACATCACCCGCACCTTTCCGGTCTCCGGTCGTTTCGACGAACGCCAGCGCGAGGTCTACGAGTGCGTGCTGGCCGCCCAGCTCGCCGCGATCGAACAGGTACGCCCGGGCAATGACTGGGACACCCCGCACGCCACCGCCGTGCGCGAACTGACCCGCGGGCTCAAGGAGCTGGGCGTGCTCAAGGGCCGCCTGGACAAGCTGATCCGCGACCAGGCCTACCGCCCGTTCTACATGCACCGCACCGGCCACTGGCTGGGGCTGGATGTGCACGATGTCGGCGACTACCGCGTCGGCGACGCCTGGCGCCAGCTCGAACCCGGCATGGTGATGACCGTGGAACCCGGGCTTTATTTCGGGCCCTACAGTGATGCGCCGAAGGAACTGCGCGGCATCGGCGTGCGCATCGAGGACGACGTCGCCGTCACCCGCGACGGCTTCGAGGTCCTCACCGCCGACTGCCCCAAGACCGTCGCCGACATCGAGGCCTGCATGGCCGGCGACCTCCCGGGCTGGGACTGACCATGCCCGCCCATCGTCTCTTCCGTTTTCGTGAACGACCCGGAGTCCGGACCGGGGCGATTCGCCTGCAAGCAGGCTCCTACAGGAAGCAGCATGCACGATCCTCCGTGGGAGCCTGCTTGCAGGCGAATGGGGCGTCGGACCCACCCTTGCGGGGTGCGTCTTGACAACAAACACCTGCGACATCGCCATCGTCGGCGGCGGGCCGGTCGGCGGCCTCGCCGCCTGCACCCTGGCGCGCGCGGGCTATGCGGTCACGCTGTTCGAGCGCGGGGTGCCACCCGCGCCGGATGCACACGCCAACGACACCCGTGGCTATGCCCTGGCGGCCGGCTCCGTACAGTTCCTCGACGATCTCGGGTACTGGGCGCCACTGGCGCAGCGGGCCACCGCGATCCGCTCCATCGTCGTCAGCCGTCGCGGCGGGCTGGGGCGGGTGCATCTGAATGCCGCCGACCATGGCCGCCAGGCCCTCGGGCAGGTGGTGCCGGCCGTCGCGCTGGAGCCGATGCTGGACGCGGCCTACCGCGACGCCGGTGTGGATGTGCGCTACCAGTCCACGCTGGCGGGCGTGGGGGACGTGACGGATGGGCGCCGCGTGCTGCGCATCGAGGGCGCTGAAGGCGAGGACACCTGGGCCGCCCGCCTGATCCTGGCCACCGACGGCATGCAGTCCCCCACGCGCAAGGCCCTGGGTCTGCCGGTGAACCGCCTGCGTTACGCGGCGGATGCCCTGGTCTTTGACGTGCAGCCGGCGCGGCCGCACAACGGCCAGGCCTTCGAGCGCTTTACCGACGAGGGGCCGCTGGCCTTGCTGCCGCAGGCGGACGGGCGTATGAACGCCGTCTGGGTGGCCCCGCCGGAGGCCTGCGAGCGCCGCCTGGAACTGGACGAGGCCGAGCGCCTGCGCGAGCTGCAGGCCCGTTTCGGCTGGACGCTGGGCCGCCTGCGCCCGGCCGGCCGCGTGGTGCGTTTTCCGCTGGAGCGGGTGCATGCCCCCGAGCCGGTCGCGGAACGCGCGCTGTTGCTGGGCAATG
Organism: Thioalkalivibrio sp. ALE25; assembly: GCF_000377285.1. Lineage (NCBI taxonomy): Bacteria > Pseudomonadati > Pseudomonadota > Gammaproteobacteria > Chromatiales > Ectothiorhodospiraceae > Thioalkalivibrio > Thioalkalivibrio sp. ALE25. Next base: position 65,050 of record NZ_KB897929.1, read on the forward strand.
CCGCGCACGCAGTGCACCCGGTGGCGGGGCAGGGGCTGAACCTGTCCCTGCGCGATGTCGCCACACTGCTGGGTGCACTCCGCGACGGCCGCGAGGCGGACGGCACCCCGCGTTTCGTGACCGACCCCGGTGCGGCGGCCACGCTCGAAGCCTATGCGCGCGCCCGCCGTCGCGACGTAACCGGTGTGGTCGCCACGACCGATTTCCTGGCCCGCGGCATGCTGCACGCGGCCGGCCTGCGCGGGCATGCGCTGGGCAGCGGCATGATGGCCGTCGACCGCCTGCGCCCGGCGCGGGATCGAATCGCACGGGCCGCCATGGGCCTCGGCCCATTGCCGCGCCACACCGCCCGGCATCTCGCCCAGCCGGATACGGAGGGCGCGGCATGAGCGCACGCCCCACAGGCGAGTTGCTGGACCTGCTCGTGGTCGGTGCCGGTGCCGTCGGCGGCGCTATCGCGCTGGGCGCGGCGCGCCAGGGCCTGCGCGTGGGCCTGCTGGAGCGCAATGCCGCGCCCACCTTTACTGACGCCACGCCCGTCACGCGGGTGGCCACGCTGAACATCGCCTCGATGGACTTCCTCGACACACTGGGCGTGCAGGACGCGCTGGAGGCGCGCCGCGCCCATGCCTTCTCCGGCATGAGCGTATGGGACGCGCACGGCCCGGGGCATATCCGCTTCGATGCCGACGAGCTGGGCGTGCCGGCGCTGGGCTGGACCGTCGAGCACGCGGCACTGGAGGCCGTGCTGTGGGCCGAGCTTGAGGCCGCCGGTGTCGACCTGTGGCCGGAGACCGAATGGAAGAGCATGGATGCGCGCCCGGATCGGGTCGACCTCTACGGACCGAAGCACGCGCGGCTCGCCTCCGCCCGTTTGGTGGTCGCGGCCGACGGTGCGCAGTCCCCACTACGCCACCGCATGGGCATCCCGGTGCGCGAGCAGGACTATCACGCCCGCGGCGTGGTCGCGACCGTGACCACCGAGCGCCCGCACGAGGACACCGCCTGGCAGCGCTTCGTCGACGACCAGATCATCGCGTTCCTGCCACTGGCGGATGGGCGCAGCTCCATCGTCTGGTCCCAGCCCGAGCACCAGGCGGACGCAACGCTGGCGCTGGACGACGCTGGATTCTGCGCGGCGCTGGCAGAGGCGATCGACCACCGCCTGGGTGTCGTCACCGACACCTCCCGGCGCGCCAGCTTCCCGCTGGTGGCGCGCCATGCCCGCGACTACCACGCCGGCCGCATCGCGCTGGCGGGCGATGCCGCCCACACCATCCACCCGCTGGCCGGCCAGGGCCTGAACCTCGGCCTGGCCGACGCCCGCGCCCTGGTCGAGCGCCTGCACGGCCCCGCCCGCCGCGACCCGGGTGCGGAGACCGTCCTGCGCGCCTACACCCGTGACCGCCGCGCAGAGAACGCCTTCATGCAGCGCGCGATGGACGGCTTCCGCCTGATCTTCGGCACTCACGCCGCCGGCCTCCCCGAACTGCGCGGCCTCGGCATCCGCCTGGTCGACCAGGCCACCCCCCTCAAGCGCCGCCTCGCCCTGCGCGCCTTCGGCCTCGACTAGCCCCAAACGCGCGGCTATCCAACCGCCGAATCTTCTCCGTCCGCCTTCGCCCCGTAGGAGCCGCCTCGGCGGCGAAGCTCCTGCCAAAGGTCGGCACGGGCAGGAGCTTCGCCTGCAAGCAGGCTCCCACGGGTGCCGTTGGCTGAAGCGGCGTAGGAGCGGGCTTGCCCGCGAAGCCCCCGCCAAAGCCGGGACTCTTCATCGGCGCTATCAGCCTCTTAAACCGCGCGCCGCCACGCGTTCTCGTGCGTGCTATATTGATATCAACCAGTCCACCCACCGGTCCATTAGGGTGCAGCCATGTCTCATCACGAAATCATCGGGGCTCACGATGCCAAGACACACCTTTCCGGTTTCCTCCGAAAGGTGCAGGCCGGCGGGCGTTTTACCATCACGCAGCGGGGCCGTCCTGTGGCTGCGCTTGTGCCACTGGAGGAGGACGATGCGCCCAGGCGTGTGCAGGCCGCGCGGAACCTCCGGCAGCTGATGGCCGAGGCTCCAGCGCGCGGGGCAGTGGATATCAAGGCCCTCGTCGAGTCGGGGCGTGACTGATGGATCTAGTGCTCGACAATTCGATCGTGATGCGCTGGTTGCTGTCCGATGGTAGTCCCGCCGACCAGGAAGTCGCGGCTACGGTCCTGCGTTCCATCGAGTCGGGCGATATCCGTCTGATCGCGCCATCCGTCTGGCCGTTGGAGGTCGCCAACGTAGTCGCCCGTGCGGAAAGCCAGGGCCTGGTGACCGAGGCTGAAACCACGCGTTTCCTCGCGCTCCTGCAGGATCTCATGGTGGCCGTTGATCCCGGCGGCATCGATACGGTCTTCGGCGTAACGCTTCAACTGGCCAGGCGCTATGGCCTTTCCGCGTACGATGCCTCCTATCTCGCACTGGCGCTTCAGTACGGCGCCACCCTTGCAACACTGGACCAGGCCCTGATCACCGCGGCTCGCCGAGCCGGGGTCGCTGTGTTCGCGAGCACCACGTGACGGTTCACGCCATCCCGCGTCGAGTTTCAATCGGATCGCCGTAGCCAGCGCTGTCACCCTCGACCCGCCCCAGCAGCATGCGCCGCCCGTATCCGCCCCCGTCGGCATCCCGGCCGCAGCGAAGCGAAGAGCCGGGATCACCAGCCTTGGAGCGATACCCCGCGTACCTACTACCACCCAGGTACGAGGTTCCGGATAACCCCAGCGTGGTTTCCGGCACGACCGAACGAGAAGCCCTCCCCTCGAACCTCCGGCCTGCGCCCGGCTACCAGCCTCTCCCTTTCTTTCCTTCCACCCTGTGGGAGCGGGCTCGCCCGCGGAGCCCCCGCCAAAGTCCGAAAACCTCTAGTCGTCACGGCCCACGCTCATACCGCCGCACCGCTGTCTGCTTTCCGCAACACTCCGGGCGCGACCCTGCCCAAATCTCTCCTTGTTGCAAAAACCCAACGCATCCGACCCGTCGATCCGGCCCCTTCAGATCCGAGAAATGCCGCGCCGCCCGCAAACCCGAGAAAAATAAGCAAAACCTGATCGAATTCTCGCCACGTCCCGCGGGGAAACCATAAGCTGTAGCTCATTAACCCAGAAATTCAGCATGTTGCAAACCAATTCAAGCGCCCTCGAAGCCTCCGCACGCAAGTCGTTGATCTGCCAAAAAGCGCTCCCCGTCACGGATACCCCCGCACTGAGGCAATTTTTTCCCGCCCAGGGGTTGAAACGAGACACCGTGGTGTATATAAAACACCTGTCATTCGCGGCATCGACCGTGGATGCAGGCGTAGAAACGAACACATACCTCTCCTGGGAGATACGCAACATGAAAAAACAGATTCTCGCAGTCGCCGTTGCCGGCGCCTTCGCAGTCCCGGCCTTCGCCGCCGCGGACTCCAACGTCACCCTGTTCGGGCAGCTGCAGACGCAGATCGTTCACCACTCCGGTGGCAACGATAACTTCGATAACGGCTTCCGCATGCACGACGCCGGTGGCGCTGGCTGGATTGCCGATGGCAACGGCCCGAACCGTCTGGGCGTGATGGTCAACCACGATCTGGGTAACGGCCTGACCGCGCTCGCCAAGATCGAGCAGGATGCTCAGACGACCAGCGGTCTGAACTCCTCTGCGCGCGACGTGTATGTTGGCCTTGACGGCAACTTCGGTCGTGTGACCATCGGTCGCCAGAACCTGCCCTACTCCACCGCTGGCAAGGACCCGCTGAACGGCACTTTCATGCAGGCTCGTGGTAACGGTGTCCGTCTGGGTACCGCAGATTCCCTGACTGGCTCCGGCGGTGCGATGGACCCGGGCGCTGGTAACGGCCGGACGAATATCGGTGGCCTCGGCAACGGTTCGTATGAAGACCGTGTGATCAAGTACGGCAACAGCTTCGGCATGGTCGGTCTGCAGGTCGCGATTGCTCAGAACAACGGCGACGGCAGTGGCGAGCAGGCGATCTCCGGTCGTCTGAATTTCGACCTCGGTGCTGTGGACCTGTACGTGGCCCACACCAATGCCGATGATTATCGCATTGACGGCGCGGACTTCCGTGCCAGCAAGATCGGTGCGGACTGGAAGTCTGGTGCGTTCCGTGTGGTCGGTGAGATCGAAGACTACAAGTTCGAAAACATGGCAGGTAACACCGAACGCGATGCCATCGGTGGCTTCGTCTCCGGTGTCTACACCATGGGCCGCAACGACTTCGTGCTGACCCTGGGCCACACCCGTAACTCCGAGACCTCGGCCGGTGCCGGTGACGACGGCAACGTTGACTACGTGGCGCTGGCTGTGAAGCACAACTTCAGCAACCGTGTGATGGCCTTCGCCGGCGTGAACTACGCCGACTACGACGGCAATGTCCCGTTTGCCCGTCCCGGCACGAACAACATCAGCGCTGGCGGTGATTCCTTCACCGGCGTGGGTGCCGGCATGCGGGTGTCCTTCTAAGGACAACCACTGCTACCAAGCGGTATAACAACAAGTTTGTAGCTTGTTTTGCGGGGCCCCCAGGGGCCCCGTTTTTTATGCGACACCGGGCCCCGTTGGGGCCTTTTTGCGTTGGGCGTCTAGCGTTCAGCGCCGGGTAAAGGCGAAGCACAGGGATGGGGGAAAACCGGGGTCAAACCTTGCCTTTTGCCCCTCGGGGTTTTCGTTCGCCCCCTTGGAATTTCGGGGCGGGCGGTAGGCCGGCAGGAATCAGGTTGTTGGCACGGTCTGATTTAGGGTGTACTCGCGGTTGTCAGGGACAAGACGGGGAGAGCAGGGATGGCTCGATCGTTGCGGTTGGAGTATCCGTGGGCGCTGTATCACGTGACGGCGCGCGGCAATCGGCGGGACTGGATCTATCTGGATGACGTTGACCGTCGGCGGTTCGAAGAAACGCTGGCGCAGGCGGTCGAGCGATTCAACTGCGCAAAAGGCAAGGTCTGACCCCGTCGGCGTGAGTCCCGCCCGTACGACAAACGTCCGCTAGGCGGGATCGGGGCAGAGTTCGAGGATCTGGTTGAGGACCGCGCAGGCTTCCCGGTAGGTCCCCTGCGGCACTTGTCCGGCTGGATGGGGTGTCGCGTTGCGAACCAAAGGGGTCAAACCTTGCCTTTTGCCCCTCGGGGTTTCCGCGCGCCCGATTCGAACTCCGGGGCGGGCGGTAGGCCGGTCGGAATCGGGTTGTTGGTACGGTCTGATTTAGGGTGTACTAGCGATTGTCAGGGACAAGCTGGAGAGAGCAGGGATGGCTCGATCGGTGCGATTGGAGTATCCGTGGGCGTTGTATCACGTGACGGCGCGCGGCAATCGGCGGGACTGGATCTATCTGGATGACGTTGACCATCGGCGCTTCGAAGAAACGCTGGCGCGAGCAGTCGAGCGATTCAACTGGGTGGTCTTTGCGTACTGCCTGATGGGCAACCACTATCACCTTCTGGTAGAGACGCCGGATGCGAACCTGGGCCGGGGGATGCAGTGGCTGAATGGCGTTTACACGCAGCGGTTCAACCGCCGTCACCGGCGTGTGGGTCATGTGCTTCAAGGCCGGTACAAGGCGATCCTGGTCGAACGCGAGACGTATCTTCTGGAATTGGCGCGCTACATCGTCCTCAATCCGGTGCGTGCGCATCTGATCGACGATCCTGCGGACTGGGAGTGGAGCAGCTACCGGGCCACCGCGGGCCTTTCGGACGCCGTCTCGTGGCTATCGACGGATCGCGTGCTGGACGAATTCGGCCCGGCCGCCTCCCGACAGCAGGCCTATCGGCGGTTTGTCCATGAGGGAATCGGACGTACCTCCCCCTGGAATGATCTGCATGCGCAGCTATTTCTTGGCTCCGAGGCCTTTGTCGAGGCGCGGCTGGCAGGTCAGTCCGGCCGGCTGGACTTGGACCCGGAATACCCCAAGGCCCAGCAGCGGCCTGTGCCGCCGAAGCTCGAATCCCTGGAGGCAAGCTTCCCGAGGAATGAAGCCATTCGGCGCGCGTATGCGTCCGGTGGCTACACGCTGAAAGCTATCGGTGACCATTTCGGTCTGCATTTTTCGCGAGTGAGTCGAATCCTGTCCGCGGGGGCAAAAGGCAAGGTCTGACCCCGTCGGTTCGCGTCGGTTCCGCGCGTCGGTTCCCGCGGGGGCAAAAGGCAAGGTTTGACCCCGTCGGTTCCAGGTTGACCCCGTCGGTTCCCCGCTAGGCGGGATCGGGGCAGAGTTCGAGGATCTGGTTGAGGACCGCGCAGGCTTCCCGGTAGGTCCCCTGCGGCACTTGTCCGGCTGGATGGGGTGTCGCGTTGCGTTGGCGCCAGTCGAAGGACTTTACCTGGTGGCAGAGGATGTAGCTGGTTCTTGCATCCGGCGTCGTGCCCGCCACCACGGCGAAGGGGTTGGTCGCATTGTAATCGGCAGTGGTCATGGGGAGCCCCAGAACCAGCGAGGTTCGGGCGTTGAATTGGGTCGGCGACAGGACGAGGAAGGGGTGAATATCTCGCATTTCCCGCCCGGCCTGAGGATTGCAGTCTATCCAGATGACGTCACGGCGCCGGGGTACCCAGTCCTTGGGTGCTGCACGCTTTACCATCGTTCATTTCCAATCACGTCCGTGCACATGGCCTCGCCGCCATGCTTGTCCGGGTCGAATCCTTTCAGACGTTCCTCCAGGCTCATGGATTGAGTGGTTTCCGGACGGATTACGATCTGGTTGCCTTCTACGGAGACGATCACGGATTGGTCCGCCTCCAGATGCGCTGCGCGCGCGATGGCCGCAGGAAGCCGGACGCCCAGATTGTTGCCCCAGCGCCTGATGTTCAGTCGTGTCTCGGCCATTACTCCACCCGCAAGATGTATAGACATTGTTTAAACGACTGTATCACCCCGGTGTGGGGGCGTGCCAGAGGGGTATGTTCGGGCGGGCGGGGGACATCCCGGATAACCGCGTTGCGGTTTCCGGGACGATGATCGGGTGTGTCGGCGTGCCATTTGGCGGGTATGGTCGAAGGGGTGACTCCCGCCGTTGTGGGTGCGTTTCGCGGGGTCAACGCACCCTACGGGCAGTGCTATTCCGTAGGGTGTCGATGAGCGAAGCGAATCGCATCATGGGAGCGGGCTAGCGGGCGGGATCGACGCGGATTTCGAGGGTGAGGGTATCGCGGTCGCGGGTGGTGCGGCGGGAGGCGAGGCCGTGTTCCGTTGCGTCGGTTTCGGTGTGGATGCCGCCGAGGGTGTGCCAGGTGCCCGGCTCCAGAGTGAGCTGGGTGTCGACGGCGTCGCGGTCCACGGCGCCGCGGGGGAGGGGGCGTTCGTGGAGCTGGGAGATGGCGATGCGAATGCGGCCGTCGGGCTGGACCTGGGGGCGCGCGCGGAAGCCACGGGCGGTGTCCTGCAGCAGGGGTTCGATGCCGACGCCGGCGCGACTGTGGAGGATGCGGAAGCCGGCGGCACGGGTCTCGCCGACCAGGATGATGGCCTCGGTGCCTTCGCGCAGGCGCAGGTGCTGGGTCTGGTCGTCGCGGCGGGTGGTGCGCAGCCGCTGGGTGGTGATACGGCCCTCGGTGCCCTCCGGGCCGCTCTCGAACTCGAGGCTGGTGCCGCGTTCGGCGCGCGGGGCGTCACGGTGGCGGCGCACGGAGAGGACGAGGTCCTGGGCCGGCGTGTCGAGTTCGGTGACGACTTCGCGGATCTGTTGCAGGGTGCGGGCGTCGGCGCGTACCAGCAGCCGGAAGCCGTCGCCGCGCAGGGTGGCGGTGTCGCCGAACAGGGCCTGGAGTTCGGGCAGCAGGCTGTTCGCCGGACGGTTCTGCAGCGGCAGCACGGCGACCTCCGCGTGGGTGTCGCGTGCACCGGCGAGGCCGGGGAGCAGGGTGCCCGTGGCCAGGGCGAGGGCGGTCCGCAGGAGCTGGCGGCGGTTTGTCATGAGATGCGGGTCAGACGAGGAGGCGGCGGAGTTCGACGGCTTCATCGCTGAGGCTCCAGTTGGCCTCGAAGTCCTGGACGGCGCGCTGGGTTCCGGGGCGGTCCTCGACGTCGCCGCGCAGGATGCGCCGCCCGCCGGCCTGGGTGAGCTGCATCCAGCCGCTGTGGTCGGCAATCGCGGTGACGGTCAGCGGGCTTTCCTCGGCGGCCTCCAGGCGGCGCACCGATACGGCGCTGGGCAGGCGCTTGATGCTTTCCACCAGACTCGGAAGCTGTTCCTTGAGCGCCAGGTCGTCGTCGACCAGCAGGCGGATGTCGGTATGCCGATGGCGGCGTGCGATCCCGGCCAGTTCCGCGCCCAGGTCGGGCCCGGCGATCTCCGCCAGCAGGGCAACGCGGGCATGCAGCCAGAGGCGTCGGCGGGTGGCGGCCAGGAGTTCGGCCAGCAGGGCCTCGGCGTCAATCAGGGTCGGGTCGCGTTCGGGGGCGGTCATCGGGGTCTCGCTCGGGTTGACGGTCTTTCCCTCAGCATAGGGGAGTGGGGGTGGGTTCGCATCATTGCGCGGGGTCGGTTCCCCCCGGGGTTAGGGGAGCGTTTCGGGCGCGAATCAGAGATATGAGTACGGTGGCAGAGGCGGATAGGCAAGATCTGTGAGATCCGTGCATATCCCCTGTAGGAGCCGGCTCGCCGGCGAAGCTCCTGCCAAAGTCGGGCGCGGGCAGGGGCTTCGCCGGCAAGCCGGCTCCTACGGGGCGCCAGCGGAGTTACAGTGACTGGGCCGCGTGGGTGTGGGTGGCATGGGAATAGGGTGCCGCCGGGCGCGGGATTGGGGTGTGGATGCGGTGGAGCATGCGGCGGTGGGGGATGCCGGCGTCCTCGAAGGTGTCGCTGATGACGAAGAAGTCGTGGCGGGCGTAGAAGCCGATGCGGCTGTTCTGGGCGTTCAGCCAGACCTCGCGCCAGCCGTGGCGGGCGGCGGCCTGGATGGCGCAGTCCAGCAGGCGCGACCCGATGCCGTGCCCGCGCCAGGGTTCGCGCACGGCCATGCGGCCGATCTGGCCGGAGGGCAGCAGGCGCAGGGTGCCGACCGGTTCGTGGTCTGCCCCGGTGGCCAGCCAGTGCAGGGCGGCGGCGTCCAGGCCATCGAATTCCAGGGCCTCGGGTACGCCCTGTTCCTCGACGAAGACCTCGTGGCGGATCAGGGACAGTGCGTCGGCGTCGGCAGGCCAGGTGGCCTCCCGCAAGGTGATGCGATGTTGCATGGGTATCCTCCTCCGGCATGCCGTGAAGGAGAGCCGCGCCCGCGTGCGCGAGCGATCCGATTGCATGGTTGGCTCCCCGGCCGTGCTGACCCTGGCCCCGGACGGAAGAGTCTAGTTCAGGTTGCGGGAATCTTCCTGTGAAGGATTTCCCGGAATGGGGACGGTTCGATGTGCGGCGTGGGCGGTGGGAGATTGGGTTACTGCGGGTCTTGCGCGGGGACCGGGATTTTGTCTTGAGGCACCGCAAGGCGATCGCCACGGCGCATGGTGCCTCGCGTTGACGGGCACGGCATGGGCGCGGTGCCAGAGGCTGGGCGATTGCCGCGGCGCTTCGCGCCTCGCAATGACTGATCGTTGCTGTTCGGCGATCAGCGTGCGCCGATCAGGGTGTCGCGGAAGCGGCGTGACAGGGGTTCTTCCGGGTGCAGCCAGATGCCGAAGTAGGCCTCGGCGAAGTCGTGGCCGGGGACCTCGACCAGCGGGGTACCGTTTTGCAGCAGGCGGGTGCCGTGGCCCGGGCGGTATTCCAGTGCGTAGCGGTCGCCGGCCTCCATGTCGCGGTAGGCGGCGTTGAAGGTGTCGAGCCGGTCGGCCAGCGCCGCTAGTGTTTCCGAGTCCTGCTGGTCTTCGAGCAGGCGGTTGCCACTGCGGCGGAAGTCATCTGCGCTGATCGCGCGCAGGTATTCCAGCTCGAGGCGCTTGGGCACGTCGGCGGTCAGGACATCCTCCGGAGCGACTTCTTCGGGTACGTAGAGCGCCCCGACGTAGACGCGGAACACCGTGTAGCGATAGAGCCGGCCCGCACGCAGGGGCACTGTGGTGTTGTCGATGGTGACCGATTCGGCGAAGCGCACGCCGTCGATCTCGGTGGCGGCCGCGGCCGGGGCGGCGAGCGACAGGGCCAGCAACAGGGTGGCCAGAAGCGAGGCCACGAAACGGGCGGGTCGGATACGGTGGATCATGGGTGGGTGCCTCCGGGCTGGGCGGGGATGGTGGCTTGTTCGCGCGCGTGGATGCGTTCGCGCAGGGTGTGCTGGGCGTCGGCGTCGATGGGGAAGCGCCAGATCAGGGCCATTGCCGCGAGCTTGAACAGGACCGGCAGGCCGGCGTAGGCCAGGGCCAGGACGAGCAGGGCGGTGGGGCTGTTGTCGCCATCGGCCGAGAATCCGGCCGCACCCAGTAGCGGGAAGCTGAGGCCGACGGCCAGCGCGAGGGCCAGCTTGGTCGCCATGCCCCACAGGCCGAAGAACAGCCCGGCGCGCTCGCCGCCGCCGTCGGCGGTGTCCTGGTCGATCACATCGGCCTGCATCGCGGCCGGCAGGGCGAGATCGACCCCGAGGCTGAGCCCGGTCAGTACGGTGATGGCGTAGAACGCCAGCACGTCACCGGCGCTGAGGAACGGCACCCAGATGAAGAAGCTGGAGGCCAGCAGCATCGAGAGTGTCCAGACCCGATGTTTGGGCAGGCGCCGCGCCAGGCGCAGCCACAGCGGCAGGGCGAGGATGCCGGTGGCGAAGTAAACCAGCAGCAGCGCCCCGGCATGGCCTGGCGCCTCCAGCACGTGGGTGATGAACAGCAGGAAGAGCGTGGCGGGGATCGCGTTGGCGGTGCCGTTCAGGATCCACGCCAGGATCAGTCGGCGGAAGGGGCGGTTACCCAGCAGCAGGCCCCAGCCAGCGCGCCACGGCACGGGCGCGAGCCTTCCGGGGCGTTCCGGCACGCGCCACAGCAGGATCAGGAAGGCGAGCGGCAGCAGTACCCACAGCAGCACCGCGAGGGCTGCGAGCGCGGCCCCGGCATCGTCCTGCAGGCCGAGGACCGCCGGCAGTGCGGCGGCCGTGACCGTTCCCAGTACGACGAAGCCCTCGCGCGCGGCGGTGATGCGCGAGCGTTCGTGGTAGTCGTCGGAGAGCTCCGCACCCCAGGCCGCATAGGGCAGGGCGACCAGCGTCCAGCCCAGATAGACCAGGGTGCTGAACAGCAGCAGGTATCCCGCGCCGGCCTCGGCCGGCGGGCGGAACAGGAACGGCGCGGCGAGCAACAGCAGCGGCACGCCGGCCAGCATCACCGCGCGCCGGCGCCAGGCCCCGGGGATGCGATCGGACAGGTGGCCGACCAGCGGGTCGGTCACGACATCCAGCAGCCGCGCCGCAAGAAGGAGCAGACCGACCAGGGTGACGCCCAGGCCGGTGTGCTCGGCGTAATGCGCGGGCAGGAAGACGTACAGCGGCAGACCGAGCACGGCCAGGGGCATACCCAGACCGCCGTAGGCGAACAGCCGCGGCCAGCGCAGGGTGTTCACTTCATCGAGTCGCGGGGGCATTGCTGCCCGAGGCGGTGGCATCGGCGGGGTTTTGCAGGACGGCCTGCATCAGGTTCACGCGGGCGGTGTCGAAGCCGACTTCGCAGTACGCCAGGTAGTAGCGCCACATGCGCAGGAAGGATTGTGAATAGCCGAGCGCCTCGATCACCGGCTCCGCCTGGCGCACCTCCTGGTGCCAGTGGCGCAGGGTGCGCGCGTAGTCCGCGCCAAAGAAGGCCTGGTCCGTCACGGCGAGCCCGGCCCGTTCGGCCTCCGCGTTGAAGCGCGGGACCGAGGGCAGCATCCCGCCGGGGAAGATGTAGAGCTGGATGAAGTCGGCATTGCGGCGGTAGTGCTCGAAGGCGTGCTCGGCAATGGTGATCACCTGCAGCGCCGCGCGGCCGCCGGGGCGCAGGCAGGCGCGCACTTTGTCGAAGTAGGTCGCCCACCACTGCTCGCCCACCGCCTCGAACATCTCGATGGAGACCACGTGGTCGAAGGTCCCGTCGAGGTCGCGGTAGTCCTGCAGGCGCAGTTCCACGCGATCGCTCAGGCCGGCGCGTTCGATCCGCTCGCGGGCGTAGTCGAGCTGCTCCTGCGACAGGGTGACGCCGGTCACGCGATAACCGCGCCGGGCCGCCATCTCGGCGAAGCCACCCCAGCCGCAGCCGATCTCCAGGATATGCGCGCCCGGTTCGGCGTCCAGTTGATCCAGCAGGCGGGCATACTTCTGCGTCTGGGCCTGTTCCAGGGCCTCGTCGCCGCGGGTGAACAGGGCCGACGAGTAGCTCATCGTGCGGTCCAGCCACAGGTCGTAGAAGTCGTTGCCGAGATCGTAGTGGAAGCGGATGTTGGCGCGGCTGCCGCGCCGGCTGTTGCGGTGCCGCCAGTGACGCAGGCGGTCGAGGCCGCGCTGCCAGGCCGGACGATCCGCCAGGGGCGCGAGGGCGGGCTCGTTGTCGGTGGCGAAGCGCAGCAGGCTTGGCAGGTCCGGGGTGATCCAGTCGCCGCTGATGAAGCCCTCGGCAAAGCCGATGTCGCCGTGGCGCAGCAGGCGCAGGATCGCGCGCCAGGGGCGGCGGAAGTGCCAGACAGCCTCGACCCCGGCCTTGCGTCCGCGCAGGGTCACGCGGTCGCCCGACGGGCCGATCAGGGTGATCTGCCCGGTGTCGATGTCCTTGAGTGCGCGCGCGATCAGGCGCAGGGCCCAGTCCGGCCGGGTGGTGTCGTCCTGCGGGGTGTCGAGGTGGTCGAGGGCCATTAGTCGATCTCCTGTGCGGGGGGTGCGGGCCGCGGGTGGTAGCGCCCGCCACGCCACCAGATCTTCAGCGCCTGCCAGTGAATCAGCGGCAGGACCTTGAGGGTCATCCAGGGTTGTTTCAGGAAGGCGCCCAGCAGGGTGCGGTCGCTGAACGGGCGCAGGCGGCCATGCTGTGTGGCCGTCAGCATCAGGTCCTGACCCTGGTATTCGTTGATCGCGATCCGCAGGGATGCCCCGACCTGCGCACGCGGCGGCGTCAGGCTGAAGGCGTAGCGCGCGTGCATGTCGATGAAGGGCGATACGTGAAAGGCCTTCTGCTTCTCCTGGCGCACGGGACCGGCCATGGGCGCGCCGTGCTCGTGCAGCAGGTAGTGGTGGTGCTCGCCAAAGGTGTTGCGCACCTCCAGCAGGATCGCGCGCAGGTCACCGTCGGCGTGCCAGGCATACCAGACGCTCAGCGGGTTGAAGGCATGCCCGAGGACGCGCGGCATGGCCAGCAGATAGATCGGACCGCCGGCCAGGTCGATGCCGTAATCGGCCAGATGCGCCTCGATCCAGGGCCGCCAGGGGCGGCCGTCGCGCGGCCCGTGGTCCCGGGTGCGCAGGCTGAACAGGTTGAAGCCGTCCCGCGAGAACAAGCGGCAGCGCCGGGTGGTCTCGGCGAGGCGGTCGATATCGAACAGCGCGCTGATGACCGGGTAGCGAAAGCGGTACTGCTGCGGGAAGAACCGCTGATGCAGCACCGTGCCGTGTACGAGGGCGGCGTCCATTCAGGTGTTCCGCGATTGCGCCGCCGGCGCGCCGAGCGGGGCCGGCCCGCCGCCGTGTGCGGTGGCCACCGGCGTGTGACCGGGACGGGCGGGGGCATCCGGCGCGTGCGACCAGGGCGGTTCGATGCCCATGGTCTGACCGACACGGACGGCCGAGCGTAGGCCGTCTTCGTGGAAGCCGTAGCCCATCCAGGCCCCGGCGAAATACAGGCCATCCTCGCCCTGGGTCGCCGCCAGGCGCTGGCGGGCCGCCTCCGCCGCGGTATCCATGACCGGGTGTTCCCAGTGCTGCTCGCCGAGGACCAGGCTGGGGTGCGGGTCTCGCCAGGGGTTCAGGCTGATGATGTAGTCCTGACGGCGTTCCAGGCGATGCAGACGGTTCATCCAGTACGACACCGAGACGCGGTCGCGGGCCTGCGTGGTCCGCCCGGACAGGTAGTTCCAGGAGGACCAGACCCGGCGCGAGCGGGGCATCAGGGCCGGGTCCGTGTGCAGGATGGCGTGGTTGGCCTGGAAGCGGCAGGCGGACAAGAGCCGGTCGCGCGCGGGGGCGGCGCCGTTCAACAGCCAGCGCGCGGTGTCGGCGTGGCAGGCGAACACCACCGCGTCGAACCCCATGCCCTGGGCCTCGGTCAGGACGCGCCACTGGCCGGACTCCGGCATCACCGCGCGCACCGGCTGGTGGACGATGCAACCGGGTTCCAGGCGTTGCGCCAGGCGCTGTACGTATTCGCGGCTGCCGCCGACCACGGTGCGCCACTGCGGGCGGTCGCGCAGGTCCAGCAGGCCATGATTGTGGAAGAACTGCAGGAAGCTGGCGGCCGGGAATTCGCGGATCGCCTCCGGCGGGCAGGACCAGATCGCGGCGGCCATCGGCAGCAGGTAGTCCTCGGTGAAACCGCGGCCCAGGCGGTGCCGGTCGAGGAAGGCCCCCAGTGTGCCTTCCGGGCTCTCGTGACGTTCGAACAGCCCCTTGCCCAGGCGGTTGAACCGCAGGATGTCGCCCGCCATGCGCAGAAAACGCGGGCGCACCAGATTGCGGCGCTGGGCGAACAGGGTGTTCAGATCGGAGCCGGCATATTCGACCCCGGCGGGCTGGCGCGAGTAGCCGAAGGACATGTCGGTGTCCTGCGTGGCGACGCCCAGATGCGTAAACAGCCGGGTCAGCAGCGGGTAGTTGCGCTCGTTGTAGACGACGAACCCGGTGTCGATGGGTGTGGGCCCCTGCGGGTCGGGCACGTCCACGGTGTGGGCGTGACCACCGAGTTCCGGTTCCGACTCGAACAGTTGCACGTGGTGGCGGGTCTGCAGGATCCAGGCGGCGGACAGGCCGGCGATGCCTCCACCGATGACGGCGATGCGCGAGCGTTGCATGGTGGTGGTTCTCCGGACCCGAAAGGTGATGGACAACTTATACAATAGCTGTACAATCTTTGTAAATGGTCGCCGACGAAAGTTCCCGGGTTTCCTGTGCCGGGGGCGCTTCGCGAGACCCCGCGTACCAACGGAGACATGGACCGTGAAGACAGACGAGCAAACGCAGGCCGGCGCCCCCGAATGGCCGCCGGAGGTGCGCGAGGCCCTGGCCACGCACGAGATTGTGGGCATTACGTCCGGCCTGTCGGACTTTCGCGATGCCGAGGCGCTGCTGGAAGCAACGGCTCCGGGCCGCTGGCAGCGGCTGGAGTGGGGCATGGGGTCGGCGCACAACCGCGAGCAGTTCCACGCGCTGCAGCAGGCCACCGGCGCGGCCGTGCTGCCGCTGTTCATCGCGCGCGAGGGCGTGATCGGCGGGCTGCCCGAGTTGCGCGAGTATCTGGGGCAGCGGGCGTTGCAGGCGCGCGGCGACGGGCCGCGCCCGGACGCAGCCGCGCCCGCCCTGCACGTCCTGGGGTTCGGCGGCCTGCTACCCTTCGCATTCTTCGGGCTGGGCGCGTGGATGGCCCAGCCCGAATGGCAGGCTTTCGCGCTGGAGGCCCTGGCGCTCTATGGTGCGGTGATCCTGTCGTTCCTGGGGGCGATCCACTGGGGGATCTTCCTGGTGGATCGGCAGCACCGGGTGGGCCCGCTCGCGGCCCCGGTGTGGGCGGTGGTGCCATCCATCCTGGCCTGGCTGGCGGTGCTGCAGCCGCTGCCGGAGGCGCTGATGACCCTGACGGTGCTGTTTCTCGGGGTGCTGTGGGTGGATCGGCTGAGCCTGTATCGCCGCGCATTGCCGCGGGGCTACCTGGGCCTGCGCCTGGTGCTGACCGCCGGGGCGATGCTGGCGCTGGCTTCGGGCTTCGCGGTCACCCTGGTCGCCTGACCGGGCCCGGAAAGAGGAAAACGCAAGAATGAGCGAACACAAGGACTCGATGATGGATGCAGACGCCCGGACGGCCGACGAGCCGACGGCCACCAATGCCTCGGGCCAGCCACTGGCGGCCCCGGAACAGCTCGCCGAGCGCTACCGCGACATCCTCGCCGGTCTGGGCGAGAACCCGCAGCGCGAGGGCCTGCTGGATACCCCGATGCGCGCCGCGAAGGCGATGCAGTATCTCACCCGTGGCTATCACCAGGACCTGGACAGTATCGTCAACGGGGCCCTGTTCTCGTCGGACAACGACGAGATGGTGCTGCTGCGCGATATCGAACTGTACTCCCTGTGCGAGCATCACCTGCTGCCGATCATCGGCAAGGTGCATGTGGCCTACCTGCCCAATGGCAAGGTGATCGGTTTGTCCAAGATCGCCCGGATTGTCGACATGTTCGCGGCGCGCCTGCAGATCCAGGAGAGCCTGACGCGCCAGATCGCCGAGGCCCTGATGCAGGTGACGAACGCCAAGGGGGTCGGTGTGGTGGTGGATGCCAAGCACATGTGCATGACCATGCGCGGGGTGGAGAAGCAGCATTCGTCGATGGCGACCTCGGTGATGCTGGGCGCCTTCCGCGAGGACGGCCGGACCCGGCGCGAGTTCCTCAACCTGATCGGTCGCACGGGCAGCTGACCGTTCCCGGGGCTGCCGGGCGGGGTCACCCCACAAAAAAATGGCCCGACGCGAAGGTCGGGCCAAAGATCGTCCGGACACCCGTGTGATGGAGGGTTCTGGTCCGAACGGCGGAAAACCGGCTGCCGTTGCCACGAGCCGATCATTTCCGCAACTTGTATAAGTGGACAGGGACTGTGGAAACAGGTTCCTGACAGTCGCCGAAAGAATGTGTTGGGCATCACATTTTCCTGTCCCCGGGAGTCTCGATGCGCGGTCTGGAACAGATCCCCTGGTTGTACGACGGCCTGATGGCCGGTGCCGAGCTGCTGGGCCTGCGGCGCTGGCGCCGGCGTCTGGTGGCCGGTGCGCACGGCCGCGTACTGGAGATCGGCTGCGGGACCGGGCGCGACCTGCCGCTGTACGCCGATCCGGAACGGGTCATCGGCATCGACCCGGACCTGGCGGCCCTGCGCCGGGCCCGGCGGCGGGCGCCTTCCGTGCCGCTGGTGGTGGCGCGGGCCGAGGCCCTGCCGTTTGCCGACGGCGCCTTCGATACCGTGGTCTCCGGCCTGGTGTTCTGCAGCGTGCAGGATCCGCCACGGGCCCTCGGCGAGGTGCGCCGGGTGCTGGCGGAGGCGGGCGAGCTGCGCATGCTGGAGCATGTACGTCACACGCGGCCGCTGCTGGCCCGCGCCCAGGACCGGGTGCAGCCGGCCTGGACCTGTATCACCGGCGGCTGTCACCCGAACCGCGATACCGAGGCCGCGGTGGAACAGGCCGGCTTTTGCATCGACCCGGAAGACCGTCTGGCGCGGGGCGTGATGCGGCGCTTCGCCGCGCGGGTCTGTCGTGCGCCCGCGGATGCGTCCGGGCGTAATGCCGGGGATGGGGGCTGAAGGGCAAGGGCCTTTGTTCACCACGAAGGGCACGAAGATACGAAGGAAGGGCAAGGGCGTGTAACCACAGAGGTCACGGAGGACACGGAGAAAGTCGATCGTTGCCGGAACGGGCCGGGTGCTGGCCCAGTAAAGAGAAGGCCCCGGGCATAAGTGCGCCGGGGCCTTTCTGGACGGACAGTTGGTAACGTCTCAGGCGGTCGTGTTGATGTTGGTGCCGACGTTGTC
Organism: Thioalkalivibrio sp. ALE25; assembly: GCF_000377285.1. Lineage (NCBI taxonomy): Bacteria > Pseudomonadati > Pseudomonadota > Gammaproteobacteria > Chromatiales > Ectothiorhodospiraceae > Thioalkalivibrio > Thioalkalivibrio sp. ALE25. The sequence goes on from NZ_KB897929.1 coordinate 82,685, forward strand.
CGGCAGACCCTGAGTGGCGGCCTGCATCTCGCCGATGTCGGGCATGGCCTGCAGCATCGACTGAGCCGCCATCTCCTGCGACTCCATCGCCTTCTTCTGCACGGCCACGTCTTTCTGCATGGCCACCTGCTGCTGGCTGTTCTGCGTGGCCATCGCGGCAATCGCGCTTGCGTCCATCTCGTACTCCCGGTTCTGAATGTGCAGGCCCGTTGCACTCGATAGGGGGAACGGGCCTGCCCCCGGTGACGGCTGCATCCCCGCAGACTTGAGCCCCCGAACCGGATTTTTTTCAGAAGGTTCCTGTTCTACGGCACCATCGCCGTGCGTCCGGGCTCCCCGCCCTTCTCCATACCCTGGCTGGTTCGATCCGCCCTGGCCCTTCCTTCGTATCTTCGTGCCCTTCGTGGTGAACAGCATCCTTGACCTTCAATGGGCGTTTCGCTCGCCTCGTCCGCATCCTGCCTATTTGGGGGCGATCGCGACCCGCGCCTTCGGGGTGCGCCGTGACATGGGTGCCAGGGTCCGGAGATCCCGGCTCTTCGCTTCGCTGCGGCCGGGGTGACGGGGGAGTGTTGCCCCGTGCCCCGCGATCACCCGTCAGCAACGTCGGCTCCAGCGCGTCGCCCTGTAGTCAGTCCTTCTCCGTGTCCTCTGTGCCCTCCGTGGTGCAATCCGCCCTGGCCCTTCTTCGTGCCTTCGTGTGCTTCGTGGTGAATACATTCAGTCGGCGGGGCGTTACTGGCGCTGGGCCTCGAACTCGATGATCAGTTCGACTTCGTCGCCGACGATGTCGCGGGTCAGGCCGTAGGTCATGCCGAAGTCGGAGCGGTTGAAGCTGCCGCGCATCGACGCACCGAGCACGTACGGCCGGCCGAACAGGCCGCCGAGCGGGAACGGGTAGCGCCCGACCTTGTTGATCGTCACGTCGAGGTGGATGGTGCGGGTCTCGCCCAGCAGCTCGAGCCCGCCGCTGAGGCGCCCGGTGTTCTCGCTGGTCGGCTCGTAGCGCGTGGCGGTAAAGCGCATCTCCGGGTATTCCTCGACGTTCAGGAAGTCCTCGTTGCGCAGGTGGTCGTCGCGCTCGGCGTGGTTGGTGAACACGCTGTCGGTCTGGATGACGAAATGGCCGTCGCCCAGCTCGCCCGTGTCGGGGTCGAAGACGAACTCGCCCTCGGCTTCCAGGAACATGCCCAGGACCTTGGCATAGCCGGCATGATCGACCAGGAAGCCGACCGCGAAGTGGTCGGGGTCGATGACCCAGCGGTCGGCATCGGCCAGGGCCTGCGCGGGCAGCGCCAGGGCCGTGGCCAGCAGGCCACCCAGCAGCAGGCGGCGCAGGCGGGCGGGGCGGCGGTTGTTGCGGGCGTCAGTCATGACACACCTCCGGTCGGTGGCGGTACAGCCAGTGGATATCCACGGCAAAGGACAGGCCCAGAGCCAGCAGGCCGGCCAGGGCGATGGTGATGGCGGCGGGTGCGGGCAGGCCGGGGATCAGGACCAGTAGCAGGACCACGGTCTGCAACACGCAGACGGCCTGGCGGCGCCGGCTGGGCGGCAGCGGCGCGGCCAGCCAGGGCAGGGGGCGGGCGGCCAGCACGAAGGCGTAGCGCATCAGGCCGATCAGGATCACCCAGGGCCCCACCGCCGTCATCTGCCAGACGAGGATCGACAGGGCGAGGATCATGGCGGCGTCCAGCTCCATGTCGAAGCGGGCGCCGAACGCGGTGGCGCTGTCCGTGCGGCGCGCGACGGCCCCGTCCACCCCGTCCAGCACCAGTGCCAGGCCCGCGAGGGCGATCACCCACAGCGCCAGCACCGGTTCGTCCGGGGTGGGGGCGGCCAGGACCAGGCCGCCGAGCGGGGCGGTCAGCGCGGCGCGCAGGAGCGTGACCCGGTTGGCCGGGCCGGGGCCGCGCCCGGAAGACGCCACTCCGGCCGCCGGGGTGCGGCTGACGAGGATGGCACCCAGCACCAGCCAGAGCGTGACGAAACCGGCGACGGCTGGCAGGCCCGCGTGCGCGCGCCAAACCAGCGCACCGGTTACGGCGAGGCCGGCCAGGCCCGCGAGCAGCCAGTCGGTCGCCCAGACCCGCAGGCCGGCCTGCAGGCGCAACGGGGAAGGCTTGGCAGGGGAAGACTCCATGCGGGGATTGTAGCGCTCCGTTGGCGATCGTCCTGGGGGCGCGCGGGTGGCACTCCCTGGTCTTGCGACCATGCGGGGCATCGGGAGTTGCCGGTCGCTGCGCCCTTCGCCCACACTGCGCGGATGATCACGTGGCAGCGCACCCCGTTTCCGGGACCCTCCCGGTGAGCACGGCCGGCTCCGAACAGGCCTTCTGGGTCACCGGCCCGGGTACGGGCGCGTTGCGTCCGGAGGCGCTGGCGGAGCCGGGCCCGGACGCGGTGCGGGTGCGCACGCAGTTCTCGGCGATCAGCCGCGGGACCGAGTCGCTGGTGTTCCACGGTCGGGTGCCGGAGAGCCAGTATCAGGCGATGCGCGCGCCGTTCCAGGCCGGCGAATTCCCGTGGCCTGTGAAGTACGGCTACATCAGCGTCGGCACCGTTGAGGCGGGTGGCGCGGCGCACGGGCTGGACGGGCAGCGAGTGTTCTGCCTGTATCCGCATCAAAGCGCCTACACGGTGCCGGCCGCCGCGGTGGTGCCGATACCGGATGCCGTGCCTTCGGGGCGCGCGGTGCTGGCGGCCAACATGGAGACGGCCATCAACGCGGTCTGGGACTTGCAGCCCGGTCCGGGGGATCGCCTCGCGGTGATCGGCGCCGGCGTGGTGGGCCTGCTGGTGGCCGGGTTGCTGCGGGCGATGCCGGGCGCCGAGGTCACGCTGATCGACCCCAATCCCGCCCGCGAACCCGTGGCGGCGGCGCTGGGATTGTCGCTCTGTACGCCGGAGGCGGCGCGGGGGAACCCGGAGCTGCAGGGGCTGGACGGGGTGGTGCATGCCAGCGGCAACCCGGCCGGGCTGGCGCAGGCCCTGGACCTGGCCGGGGTCGAGGCGCGGGTGGTGGAGATGAGCTGGTACGGCGACCAGCCGGTGCCGGCACCGCTGGGCGAGGCGTTCCATTCGCGGCGGCTTACGCTGCGCAGTTCACAGGTGGGCCGCATCCCGCCGGAGCGCGCGGCGCGCTGGGATTACCGTCGCCGCCTGGCGCTTGCATTGTCCCTGCTGGCCGATCCCGCACTCGACGCGCTGATCACTGGCGAGGATGCCTTCGCCAACCTGCCCGCGGCGATGGCCCGCGTCACGGGGCCCGAGGCCGCCCGCACCCTTTGCCACCGCGTCCGCTACTGATCTTTTATTTCTCAAGACGGGGAACCACCCGATGTACAGCCTGAACGTGCGTGACCACTTCATGATTGCCCACAGCTTCGCCGGCGAGACCTTCGGCCCGGCGCAGAAGCTGCACGGCGCGACCTACGTGGTCGATGTCACCTTCCGCCGCCGGGCGCTGGACGCGGACGGACTGGTGGTCGATATCGGCCGCGCCAGCGAGGTCGTAAAGGCCCTCCTGGCGGATCTCAATTACCAGAACCTGGACGAGCGCGAGGAGTTTCGCGGCCAGAACACGACCACCGAGTTCCTGGCCCACGCGCTGCACCAGCGCGTGGCAAGCGCCATCCATGCCGGCGAGCTGGGCGAGTCCGCGCGCGAGCTGGATACGGTGTGCGTAACGCTGAACGAGTCGCATATTGCCTGGGCCAGCTACGAGGCCGCGCCCTGAGCGGAATGCGCGAACAAGGGAAACACTGATTAATGTGCACGCTCGCGTTGGTACCCCAGGTTTTCCGAGACAAGGCGCGGTGCGCAGCCGGTAGTGGTTCTACCGGCAAGCGTCGCAACGCAGGATCGGGGAATCTGGGGTACCAACCCCACAAGGCAGTAAAAGCGGGGGCTCGGCCGCCCGTTGCTATCAAAAACGGGCGCGCGCACAGCGTTGCGGTTCCCTTGTGCAGAATGACTGCACGGCGGTCACCGCGCATTAAACGCACGCAAAAGCGACTCGAGCGCGAGCGGGCACATTGATCAGTGTTTCCCTAGCGTTCGTGGTTCCGGGCGCGCTGGATCAGCGTACCGGGGGCTATCGCTACGACGCGCGCATGGTCGCGGGTCTGCGGGCGCGCGGCTGGCGGGTCGCGGTCCACGAACTGGACGGTTGCTTCCCGGGGCCGGATCCCGAGGCCGCGGCGGCGCTGGATACCGCGCTTGCGGGCATTCCCGATGCCTGGGGCGTACTGCTGGACGGACTGGCGGCGGGGGCCTTCCCCGAGGTACTGGCCCGACATGCCGCGCGCTTGCGCCTGATCTACCTGCTGCATCATCCGCTGGGGTTGGAGACCGGCCTGGCGCCGGCGCGGTCGGAGGACCTGCTCGCGCGGGAGCGCGCTGCCCTCGGGCATGTGCAGGGTGTGGTCGCGACCAGTGCCTTTACCGCCGCGCAGGTGGCCGCCTGGGGCATGCCCCGGGAGCGGCTGCAGGCCATCCCGCCCGGCGTCGAGCCGCGCCCGCCCGCCACCGGTCCGGCGCCCGGCGCGCCGCCGCTGTTGCTCTGCGTGGGGACGGTGGTCCCGCGCAAGGGGCAGCTGGAACTGGTGCAGGCCCTGGCCCGGCTCGACGCCGAGAACTGGCGGGCGGTGCTGGTGGGTGCGCGCGATCGGGATGCGGCGTATGCCCGGCGGGTGGAGACGGCGATCGCGGCGGCCGGGCTGGAGGGCCGCATCGAATGGGCCGGCGAGTGCGACGATGCGATGCTGGAGGGCTGGTACGCGCAGGCGTCGGTGTTCGTCCTGCCCAGTGTCTACGAGGGTTTTGGCATGGCCTACACCGAGGCCATGGCTCGGGGACTTCCGGTGATCGGGACCACTGGTGGTGCGATCCCGGGGACCGTCCCCGAGGCCGCCGGGCGTCTGGTGCCGCCGGGTGATATCGGGGCGCTGGCGGGGGCCATCGAGGGATTGTTGCGCGACCCGCGGGGGCGCGAACGGATGGGCCGGGCGGCCCGCGCGGCCATGACGGAACGACCGGACTGGGACGGTGCGGTGGCCGCGCTGGAGCGAACGCTGGAGGACTGGCTGCGATGACCGAGACCTTCGACGCCGACTGGCTCGCCCTGCGCGAACCCGCGGATCACGCGGCGCGCTCGGACGCGCTGGTTGCGATGCTGGGCGCGGCGCTGGCCGGCCGGGTGACGGGGGATGCCCTGAGGGTCACCGATCTTGGCAGCGGGACCGGCTCCAACCTGCGCTATCTCGCGCCCCGGCTGCCGACCCCGCAACACTGGCGGCTGGTGGATCACGATAAGGGGTTGCTGCAGCGCGCGGCGGCCCCGGGCCCCGGGGTCGCGCTCGAGCGGCGGGTGACCGATCTGGCGGCAGACCCGGCGGCGGCGCTCGCGGGGGACGAGCCGCTGGTGACGGCGGCGGCGTTGCTGGATCTGGTGTCCGAAGCCTGGCTTGCCCGGCTGCTGGAGGGCTGTGCCCGCCAGGAGACGGCGGTCCTGTTCGCGCTGAGCTATGACGGGCGGATCCGCTGGTCGGATCCGCAGCCCCTGGATGCCGAGCTGGAGGATGCGGTGAATCGGCATCAGCGTTCGGACAAGGGCCTGGGGCCGGCGCTGGGCCCGATCGCCGCGTCGGTCTGCGCGGCCCGGCTCGAGGCGCACGGGTATCGCGTGGAAACGCGCGCGAGCGACTGGCGCCTGGATGCCGGGCAGGCGAAGCTGGGGGCGGCCCTGATCGACGGCTGGGTGCGTGCGGCCTGCGAGATCGTGCCGCATCGTGCGGCCGCGTTGCAGGCCTGGGGCGAATCGCGGGCGCGCGCCCTTGCCCGGGGCGAGGTCGAGCTGGTGGTCGGTCACCAGGACGTGCTGGGATTGCCGCCGGCTTGGGCGCGCGGGTGAATCGCGGGGTTCGGCAGGAAATCCCGGTACCCGTTTCGCTGGACGTTGAACCCGTGCAGGATAGAATCGGACGGGGATAACCGGAAAAGGTGAGGCATGGAACAGGCAGATAACAAGCAGAGAAGTTTCCTGAGTCGCTGGTGGATCCTGATCGTGATCGTGCTGTGGCTGATCGCCTGGTCGGCGCGGGACGTGCTGGCGCCCAGCGTGGAGGCGGTGCCGGAGGACGAAGACGTCGAGGCCGTGGCCGTGGCGGAGGATGATCCGGCGGCCGAGTCGCGCACGCCCGCGAGCCCGCCGCGCGAGGGCCGCCTGTCGGAGGGCGATATGGACCCGATGACCGGCGAGGCCTACGAGCGCGACGACGACACCGGCATGCATCGGCCGATTCCGGACCCGCGGGAGCAGCCGCGCACCACGGCCGACGGCGAGCCGGTGAGCGAGGAGCAGGTCGCGCGCCAGGTGCAGGAGGCGCTGGAGAACGGTCGCGCCGCGTACTGGAGTGACGGGCCGGAGGCTGCGGCTGCTGTCCTGCGGACCGCGCTGGCGGATATTCCGGCGACGGCCGCTCAGCGTGCCGACCTCTACGGCGAGCTGGGCAACGCCCTCTATGCTGCGGGGGATGCCCGCGGGGCCATGCGGGCCTGGGACAGCGCCCTGGACCTGCTGCCCGCCGGCGAGCGACGCGTGATGGTCGAGCGCCTGGCGCCGGTGTATGACCGTCACCACCGGGACGGGGCGCGTCACCTGCGCCAGTTCCGGTAGTAGCGATCCCGGGCCGCCGTGCCCGGGCGATCAGAAAGGCCCCGGAGATGCACATCTCCGGGGCCTTTTGTCGTATGGAGGCGCCGCGTCCGGCTGGTGCTCCTCAAACCAACTGGTAGCGGTGCAGCTTGCGCCACAGGGTACTGCGATCCATGCCGAGGGCGCGTGCGGTCTGCGAGCGATTGCCGGCATGGGCCACCAGCGCATCGCGCAGGCGCCGCGCCTCGGGATGTTCGCTGGCCTGGGTGCCATTGGCGCCAAGACTATTCGGCTCGGCACTGGCGGTGCGGCCGTCGTCATGCCCATTGGTACGCGGGGCATGGATCGTGTCGCCCATGTCTGCTTCCACCCGGATCGGCTCGGGGAGCGGGAAGTCATCCACCTGGCCATCGCGGGCGTGCAGGGTCAGGCACTCGAAGACGTTCTCCAGCTCGCGGAAATTGCCCGGCCAGGGGTGGTCCTGCAGCTTCTGCTTCAGTCGGGGGGTGATGCGGATGCCGTGATGCACCTCGTAGGCCTGCAGCGTGGCCGCGAGATCGCGGGGACGATCGCGTAGCGGCGGGATGTCCACTGTTGCGACGGCCAGTCGGTAGAAGAGGTCGGTGCGGAATTCGCCGGCCTCCACCTGGCTGCGCAGATCCTGGTTCGACGCGGCGAGGATGCGCACGTCCACCTGCCGGGTGGTGTTCTCCCCCACGCGTTCGAAGGCGCCGTCCTGTACGGCGCGCAGCAGCTTGGCCTGCAGCCGCTGACTCATCTCCCCGATCTCGTCGAGAAACAGCGTGCCGCCGTCGGCGGACTCGAAGCGCCCGATGCGGTCACTGACCGCCCCGGAGAAGGCACCCCGGGTATGACCGAAGAGCTCGGATTCGAGCAGTTCCTCGGGGATCGCCGCGCAGTTGATCTCCACAAACGGCGCCTCGGCGCGGCGGCTGGCCTGGTGGATGGCGCGGGCCAGGCGGGTCTTGCCGGTGCCGGATTCGCCCAGCAGCATCACGCGCACATCGCTGGCGGCGACCCGCCGCGCGAACTGCAGGGTGGGGCGGCAATGGGCGTCATGAGAGTGGAAGTGGCTGTCATCGAGTCCGTCCCGACCATCCTCGCTCACGGTCTCCACCGAGGTGGTGCGCCGGCGCTGCGGCTGCAGGGTGATCAGGCGCAGCGCGCGGGCGTCGTCGTTCAGGCGCAGGGGCTGGCTGATGACCTCCAGTGGCAGGGTCTCGTCCTCCAGTTCGGCCATCAGCGAGAAGTGCAGGGCGTGCGGGGTGCGGTTGGCGTCGGCGTCGTCGTCGCCGGCGGCGACGGCGGCCTCTTTCAGATGTGCCTCGAGATTCAGCGACCCGAGCTGGTCCAGGGTCAGGGGGGTATCCGGGGGGATTTGCAGGGTCTGGTGAAAGGCCGGGTTGGCGAACAGGACCCGGCCCCGGGTATCGCTGATGAGGTGTGGATCCCGACTGTGTCGGATGCAGATCTCGGCCAGTTCGGTTGTGGTCATCCCGCCTCCTTTTTCTTGTTGGAGGGGCCGGCGGCAGCGGGACGGTGTTGCAACACCCGGGGCCTCCTGCAACACCCGGGAATCCCCCGTTTCGCCAATCCCTGTCTCGGTTATAGCGCGAAACGGGGGTGTTGCAACAGGTATGCCCTGAATATCAGTAAATCAGAATCAAGTGATTGATTTATAAGAATGTCACAATACTGGCATATACGTTGCTTGTAGTTGGGCATGAGTTCTTCTACATACTGGGATATGGATACCCGCTTCGGTGGTCATCCGGCTGACACCGGTCGCCGGACCAGGCTCGTTGCCGTTTCCCCCGGCAGTCGGTCGGCTGCGGCCCATCGTTTGCCCGGGCCCCGGCGCGTGCAGGCGCGCAGGCCCGGTACCCCCTCTCTCATCGCGGCATTCGGCGCGAGGTAGGACGATCATGATTGCTCGAGTCTCCCGACGCCTTCTGGCTCGGACCCTGCTGGGTGCGGCACTGGCACTGCCTCTGTGGGGCCTGTCGGTGGTGCATGCCTCCGGCCCCGTCCTCACGGTGGAGCCGGATCAGGCGGCCACCCAGTCGGTCAGTGGCACGGTGATTCCCTTCCGCGAGGTCACGCTGACGGCGCAATCCTCCGGGCGCGTGGTCGACGTAGCCGGTGCCGAGGGCGACCGTTTCGAACAGGGAGCCGTGCTGGTGGCGATCAGCGATGACCGGCTGCGCGCCCAGCGCCAGGCGGCCGAGGCCGAGATGCGTACCGCCGAGGCTGCGATCCGCGAGGCCCAGATGCAGTACGGCCGCGAGATGATTTCGCCGCAGTCGCGCAACATCGGGCAGATGCCCGGCATGGGCGTGCCATCGATGTTCGACCAGATGTTTACCCAGCCGATGGGCCAGTTCATGGGCATGGGCGACCCCGCGCTGGACCGACGCACCGATCTCTACTCCCGCTACATCGGCGTGGACCAGGCCCAGGCGCGCTGGGAACAGGCCCGGGCCCGCGTGGCCGAGCTGGACGCCGCCATTCGCGACACCCGCTCCGAGGCCCCCTTTGACGGCCTGGTGATGCACAAGCACGTCGAAGAAGGCGACACCGTGCAGCCCGGGCAGCCGCTCGTCAGCTTCGGCCATGTCGAGTTCCTGCGCATCGAGGCCCAGGTGCCGGTGCGGCTGGTAAGCAGCCTGCAGGAAGACGACTACGTGCAGGTGCGGCTGGATACCGGCGACGAGGTGGAGGCCCGGGTCGCCCGGATCTTCCCCCTGGCCGATCCCCAGCGCCATACCGTGACCGTCAAGTTCGATCTGCCCCAGGGCGTGCGCGGCGGGCCGGGCATGCATGCGGCGGTGCATCTGCCGCAGGCCGGTACGCCGGGCAACCGCGTGGTGATCCCGCGTTCCGCCCTGATCCCGGGGGGCGCCTTGCCGCGTGTGGCCGTGCTGGACGGCGAGGGCCATGTGCGGGTGCGCATGGTGCGTCTTGGGGGGTCGCGCGGGGACCAGGTGGTAGTGACCTCCGGGCTGGAGCCGGGCATGCAGATTCTCGCGCGGCCGGATGCCGGCGTGCGCTCCGGCCAGCCGGTCGGTGGACGCTCTCCGGATGCGGGCGCCGGGCGCCGCGGGGGTGACGCCGATCCCTGGAGCCGCATGTAGGGACGCCTCTCCGGCCCAAAACCGGATTCACAGCACCGGCAGGCGCCCCTGGCAGGCGCACCGGTGGCAAGGCGCCGCCCCTGGCGGTGCCCGGGACGCCAGACCGACAACAGGACCGTTCAAGCTCGATGGCCGAAGACGACAGACAATCCGAGACCGGTTTCCGGCAGAAGCACGGCGACCCCGGCATTGCCGGGCGCATGGCGGCGGCGTTTATCCATTCGCCGCTGTCGCCGCTGCTGCTGCTGGCCAGTATCGCGATCGGCATCCTCGGCCTGATGGTGACGCCGCGCCAGGAGGATCCGCAGATCTCCGTGCCGATGGTGGACATCATGGTGTCCTACCCGGGCGTGCCGTCGGAGCAGGTGGCGAGCCTGGCGGCAAGGCCGCTGGAGCGGCTGATGAGCGAGCTCTCCGGTGTCGACAACGTCTACTCCGTATCGCATCGCGGCGAGGCGATGGTGACCGTGCAGTTCGATGTAGGCGAGGACATGGAGTCCTCGATCGTCAAGGTGCACGACAAGCTGTTTGCCAATCGTGACCTGATGCCGCCGGGTGTGAGCGAGCCGATGGTCAAGGCCAAGGGCGCGGATGATGTGCCGGTGGTGAACCTGACTTTCTGGTCGCACGAGGTGGATGATGCCCTGCTGCGCCAAATCGCGCTGGATGCGCAGCAACAGCTGAACGAGGTCCCCGATACCAGTCAGAGCTTCGTGGTCAGCGGGCGCGAGGAGCGCCTGCGCATCGAGGTGCAGCCGGAGCGCCTGGCCGGGTTCGATGTCAGTCTGGACCAGATCGCACAGGCCGTGCAGTCCGCGAACGTCGAGGGCGCCGCCGGACGCATCGAGAGCGATGGCCTGAGCACCGCGGTGTACACCGGGCGGTTCTTTACCGGGGCGGCGGATCTGGAGCAGCTGCTGGTGGCGGTCAGTGACGGTCAGCCGGTGTATCTGCGTGACGTGGCGGAGGTGACCTACGGACCGGGCGAGGTGGACCGCTTCGTGCGGCACTACTCCGGGCCGGCCGCCGTGGATCCGGACGCGGCGCCGGAGGGCGCGGCGGCGGTGACCCTGGCGATCGCCAAGAAGCCCGGCAGCAACGGCGTGACCGTGGCCAACAATGTCCTCGAACGTCTCGAACGCCTGAAGGGCAGTGTGATCCCGGACAACGTCGAGGTCGCGGTCTCGCGCGACTACGGCAAGACCGCCAACGAGAAGGTCAACGAACTGATCTTCAAGCTGTTCATCGCGACCTTCGCGGTGACCATCCTGGTCGGGCTGTTCCTCGGGATCCGCGCCGCGCTGGTGGTGCTGATCGTGATTCCGGTGGTGATCCTGTTCACCGTGTTCAGCGCCTGGGTCCTGGGCTATACCATCGATCGCGTCAGCCTGTTCGCGCTGATCTTCTCCATCGGCATCCTGGTGGACGATGCCATCGTGGTGGTGGAGAACATCTACCGACGCTGGCTGATGAAGCGCGGCATCGATACCGAGACCTCGGTAGATGCGGTGCGCGAGGTCGGCAATCCGACCATCCTGGCCACCTTCACCGTGATCGCGGCGCTGCTGCCGATGGGCTTCGTCTCCGGGATGATGGGCCCGTACATGCAGCCGATCCCGGTGCTGGGTTCCGTGGCCATGCTGTTCTCGCTGGTCGCGGCCTTTGTCTTTACCCCGTGGCTGACCCAGCGCCTGCGCCCCAGCATGGCCTACCTCGAAAAGGCCACCGACAAGGAACACCGCCAGGCCGAGAAGCTGGGTCGGTTCTATCGCACGGCGATCCCGGGACTGGCGGATAACCCCGTGCGCGGCTATGCCTTCCTGATCGGCGTGATCGTGATCTTCTTCCTGATGGTCAGCCTGTTCATGACCACCGATGTGCGCGTGAAGATGCTGCCGCTGGACAACAAGCCCGAGTTCCAGGTGGTGGTGAACTTCCCCGAGGGCACCGCCCTGACCGAGACCGCCACCCTGAGCCACGACATGGCACAGGTGCTGCGCGAGATGGACGAGGTGGTGGGCCTGCAGTCGTATGTTGGCACCGCGTCGCCGTTCAATTTCAACGGCCTGGTGCGCCACTACTACCTGCGCGACGAACCCTGGCAGGGGGATATCCAGGTGCAGCTGGTGGACAAGGGCGACCGCGGCCGCACCTCGCACGAGATCGCCACCGAGGCCCGCGAACGCCTGACCCCGCTGGCTCGCGCCGCCGGTGCGCGTATCCAGGTGGTCGAGATGCCGCCGGGCCCGCCGGTGCTGCAGTCGGTGGTGGCCGAGGTCTACGGCCCCGACGCGGCAACCCGCCGTGCGGTCGCCCGTGATCTGGAAGGCATGTTCGCCAATGCCGAGCACGTAGCGGACGTGGACAGCTTCCTGCAGGCGCCGCACGACGTCTGGCACTTTGATGTGGATCGTGACAAGGCCCTGCGCCGCGGCGTGACCGTCGAGACCATCAACCGCACCCTGGAGACCGCGATCGGCGGACAGATCCTGGGCGACGTGAAGGCGCAGTCGCTGGTTGAGCCGCACCTGATCGAGATGCGCCTGCCGATGGCCACGCGCAACGACATCCGGCAGCTGGAAATGCTGCCCGTGTTTACCCGGCAGGGCGGGTCCATCCCGCTGGCCGAGCTCGGCGAGTTTGTCCAGCGCCCGCAGGACGAGCCGATCTACCACAAGAACCTGCGTCCGGTGGAGTACGTGACCGGCGAGGTGGTCGGCCGCCTGGCCGCGCCGGTGTACGGGATGCTGGAGGTCCAGGAGCAGCTGGAGGACTACCGGCTTCCGGATGGCAGCCAGGTGCAGCCGCACTGGCTGGGACCGCCGCCGAATGACGATTCCACCGCGTTCGAGTGGGCCGGCGAGTGGACGGTGACCTACGAGACCTTCCGCGACATGGGCATCGCCTTCGCGATCGCGCTGATCCTGATCTACATGCTGGTGGTCTGGGAGTTCGGCAACTTCGTGCTGCCGGGCATCATCATGGCCCCGATCCCGCTGACCCTGATCGGGATCATCCCCGGCCACTGGCTGATGAACGCCGAGTTCACCGCGACCTCGATGATCGGCTTCATCGCACTCGCGGGCATCATCGTCCGAAACTCGATACTGCTGGTGGACTTCGGCCGCCAGGCGGTGGACGAGGGCCACGACGTGCGCGACGCGATGATCCTGGCCTGTCAGGCGCGTACCCGCCCGATCATTATCACCGCGCTGGCCCTGCTGGCCGGTTCCAGCGTGATCCTGTTCGATCCGATCTTCCAGGGCATGGCGATCTCGCTGATGTTCGGCACCGTGGTGGCCACCCTGCTGACCCTGCTGGTAATCCCGCTGGGCTGCATCTCCGGGCGCCGCGCCTTCTGCCCGACCAGCCTGGACGAAAACGGCGAGGCGGCTGCGGTGTGCGCGAACGGTAATGGCCACGGCAACGGCCATGGCGGCGGGGCGGCCCCGGCTCCGGGCGCGACCGCCGGCGCCGCGGGCAACGACCTCTTCGGCCCGCGCGAGGGCGGGCCGGTGACCCAGGCGGTGCAGTATGCCGGCCTGTACCTCAAGTGCCTGGCCCTGGCCTTCCTCGAGGGCCTGCGCGATCTCGCGTTCGCCCTGTGGCGCCTGATCCGGTCCTTGCTGGAGCGCCGTCGCGACGGTGGCGGCGGGCCGGGCGGCCCGTCGGGCGGCGGCTCCACCCCGGGCTTCGGTAGCGGTCCGGCGAGTGGCGGGCCGTCGGACACGGGCTCCGGCCCGGCTGCGGGCAAGGCGCAGGACCGCCAATCGGCCGGTCCCGCGGATTCGGAGCCGGTCGCGCAGGCACCCCAACCGGCGGGTCGCCCGGAAGAGCCGGAGCCCGCCGCCGAGCCTTGGGGCACGGCGACCCCGCCGGCGGCCACCGACAACGCGGATGTGAAGGCCGAGGACGCGGCGCCTCCAAAGAAAGCGAAGTCCCGCGCCGGCGGGGCATCCCGCGCGGCGTCGGCGAAGGCGACGTCCGCGTCCGGCGCCACGGAATCGCGGTCTGCGAAGGGCGGCTCCAGCCGCGCGGCCGGCGCGGCCGGGAGCGGTGCCGCGGGTACGAAGACCGCGAAGAAGGCGTCCAGTGGCACGACGAAGACAAAGACAAAGGCCAAGACGCAGTCCCAGGCCAGGACGACTAGCGGCGGCGCGGGTAGCCAGAGCAAAGGGCGTGCGAGCACGTCCGGCCAGGCCGCCAGCGGACCCAAATCAAGTGGTGGCGCGGCGAACAAGCGCACGGCGCCGGCGTCCAACAAGAAGACCGGCGGAACCGCCAAATCCGCCTCGACCAGTAGCAAGACCGGCCGCAAGGAGAGCGGCACCACTCCCAAGGGGGGTGGCAAGTCGGGTACGCCCGGCAAGGGCCGCGCCCGGCGCGGGATTCGACTCAAATGATCACGCAAGCAAGACCTCAAGGAGGTTCCCGATGAAGAAGCGATTCAACACCCGAACGATCGGTACCACGCTGGCCAGCGCCGCTGTGGCATCCGTGCTGGCCCTGGGTGTGGCCCAGGCCGACGAGCAGCAGGGCTACGGCCAGGGTCCGGCGATGGGCCAGCAGGGTCCGGTGCCCGGTCCCTACGGTCACGCCCCCTATGGCCAGGGCATGGGCATGCATCCCGGCGGCGGGATGATGCAGCAACGCGAAGGCTCCGGTGACTTCAGCTTCGGCATGTCCGGGCGAGGCCATGGCCAGGGCTATGGCCGTGGCCATGGCGACGGGTACGGGCAGGGTTATGGTCGTGGCCATCAGGGTTACGGCCCCGGGTATGGCTACGGCCCCGGGTACGGCCAGGGCTACGGTCCCGGCCCGCAGCAGGGCGGCTTCGGCCATCCCGGGATGATGCAGCCGGGCTACGGCATGCAGCAGCGCCCGGGCTACGGCCAGATGCCGGAATTCGATCCGGACAACCTGCCGGAAGACATGCCGGAAGAGATGCGCGAGCGCATCCAGGCGCAGCATGCCGAGCGCCAGGAACGCATGGAAGAGATGCAGGCCATGCGCGAGGCACGCCAGAAGGCGATGGAGGCCGGCCGTGCCGCGTATGAAGAAGAGATGGAGCGCCAGCGCGAGCAACGCATGGAGATGATGCGCGAGCGTCGTGAAGCCATGGAAGAAGGTGGCGGCTACTGATCCGCGGATCAGTCATCGCAGATCGACGGGCACGCAGGCCCGTCGTAGTGGAAGCCAGACGGAGGCGGTTCGCCATGCAGGGCAGGCAGTCCGGTCAATCGAAACGCACGCGAGTCAGCACGATCCCGATGCTCGGGGTCGTGCTGGCTGCGGGGTTCCTTTTGCCGGTCGCCGACCTGGCGGCGAGTGATCGCCACAACCCCTGGGCCTCCGGTTCGCCGGAGGTACAGCGCTCGGCCCCGGAACGCCCGCGCGGGCGCTTCCCGGACCGCGACTACGACCCGTCCCGACGGGCCGAATCGCGGGATGCGCCGGGCCCGCCGCCGCATGCTCCGGGGTACCGGGGCTACGGGCCGCAAGGTCCTTACTGGGCGCCGGGTTCTCCGTCGTTCCACCCCCCTGGCGGGATGCCAGGAGGGTATCCATACGGATATCCGGGTTCGCCCGGGTATCCGGGAATGGGCGGGCCGTTTTCGGCCTTCCCCTGGGGGATGGGCGGTTTTCCGTTCCCCTGACCGGTAAGGCGCGTATTCGGGAAGCCCTCCCCGCGTGCGCGCATTCAAATTGAGGGCATGACTCCTTCAGGAGGTAGCACCATGAACAAGTTCGTCAAGGCAGCAGTTCTCGCCGTTTCCCTGGGTGGCCTGGCCGCCCCGATGATGGCCTCCGCCCAGTGGGGCGGCCCGGGTTACGGGTACGGTCCCGGCCATTACGGCCCCGGCTACGGCTATGGCCCCAGCATGCCCTTCTTCGGTGGCCCGGGCTATGGCCGCGGCCACGGTATGGGCGACATGATGAGCGACATGATGGGCGGGGGTGATTTCGACTTCTCCGCTCGCGGTCGCGGCCATGGCCACGGGTATGGTCACGGTTACGGCGACGGCTACGGCCGCGGTTATGGCCATGGATACGGCCATCCGGGTTACGGCTACGGTCCTGGCTATGGCTATGGTCCGGGCTACGGTCCGCAGGGCTGGGGTCCGCAGGGTCAGATGCCCCAGCAACAGCAGCAGGGTCAGGGCAACTAAGTCCATCCCGCTGTTCGGGCCTGCCCGTTTCGGGCAGGCCCTTTTTCCGGAGTGTTGCGGATTGACGGGCTGCACGCAGCCGTCAATCCGCAATGTTCCAAGGAGACGCCATGCAGACCGTCGTCGCCAATCTCAAGGGCGGTACCGGCAAGAGTACCGTGGCCTTCAATCTGGCCCTGTGGCTGCTGGAGGGGCGCCGCCGGGCCCTGACCGTGGACCTGGATCCCCAGCGCACCCTCAGCGACGTGCTGGAGGTGCGGCGGGAGGAGGGCTATGAACCGGCGCTGGATGCGGTGGAGGGCCTCGACGCGGCGCGTGCCCGCGCCGGCGAGTACGACGAGGTGCTGATCGATGTCGGCGCGTCGGACATGGCCTCGCTGATGGCGGCGGTGCAAGGCGCGGACCGCGTGCTGATCCCGGTGCCCCCCAGCCAGGCGGATGTCTGGTCGACGTATCGTTTTGTACAGCGGATTCAGGAGCAGCGTGGATCCGGCGAACGTCCGGAGATCCTGGCGTTCATCAACCGCGCGGACACGCATCAGGCCGTGCGCGAGACCGACGAGACCTTCGAGGCGCTGCAGCAGATCGACGGCGTGCGCCTGCTGAAGCCGCGACTGAAACAGCGCATGGCGTTCCGGCGCTCGTTCAGCGAGGGGCTGTCGGTGCGCGAGCTGGAGCCGCGCGGCAAGGCCGCCGCCGAGCTGGATGCCCTGGCGGTGGCGCTGTTCGGACGGCGCCGCCGGAAAAAACAATAATGATTCGCACCCGGGGCTGCCGGGCTGCGGACGCGATGGAAGGAGGAGAGCTTCATGCGTTTCATCCGCAATGCACTGGTCGTGATCGGGCTCCTGGCGCTGATCGGCGTGGGGTATGCCATCTTCGCCTTCGAGCCCTACCTGAGCCAGGCACGCTCCCTGGACGCCCAGGCGCCCAAGGTCTATTCGCAGATGGCCCGGACGGTACTGGAGACGGGCGATGCCGCGGAGGCCATGGTCTACAAGCGCCAGGTGGACGAGGGGCTTGAAGTCGAGGACGTGGAGGATGTGCTGCGCCTGGTGGCCAACGAGCTGAATATTCGGAATGTCGGCGAGTTGCCCATGGGCGAGGAGGTCCGCAGCGTGACGGGCGAGGACTTCCCGTTCCTGAAGATCTACATGTTCTGCGATGTGGCCATCGCCGCGCAGATGGTACGGCACAGCCCGGCGATGGCGGCCTATATGCCCTGTCGGATCGTGCTGCAGGAGGATGCCGAGGGCAATCTGTGGCTGATGACCCTGGACCTGAACCCGATGATCCACGGGGGGCGGCCGTTGCCCGAGGATCTGCACGAGCAGGCGGTGTTTGTGAAGGAGTCACTTGAAGAGATCATCGATCGCGCTGCCGTTGGCGCCTTCTGACGGGGATGGCTCCCGTTTCCATGAAACAGCAAAGGGCGTTCAATGAGTGAAGAAAGTAGCAGCGAGTTTGCAGAGGTTCGGGACGAGGCCGACAAGGCGGATGCCCGTTCCCGGCGTCTGGAACTGATCGTCTACACCGCACTGGTGGCCTTCATCGTGCTGGCCATCTACGGTTTCTGGCTGATCACCAGCCTGACCCGGGATGTGGGCCAGCTTACCCAGGAGATCACCCAGATGACTCAGGTGATGGACCGCGACATGTCCACCATCGCGGGGCATATGGCGTCGATGGACCGGCAGATGACCGACATCAACAACACCATGCGGGTGATGAACGACGAGGTCGCGGTGATCGCCGGTAATACGCAGTCGATGGACGCCAACATCGGCTCGATGACGCGCGATACCCGCGTGATGGCGGGCTCGATCACGGGCATGCAGCAGGATATGTGGAGCCTGAATCGCAATGTGGGCGGCCCCATGGGTATGATGAACATGTTCAACCCATTCACCGATCAGGGCGGTCCGGTCCGGGGTTCCCCGGGGCCGTATTACCCGCGCTGATCGCGCGTTTTGACTGACGGAGTCCGCATGTTCAATCGTCCTGGCCCTCGCGTGCGCAAGCAGCTCAAGCTGCTGAGCGACCGCCTTGCCGAAGAGAATCCGGTCCTGAAAGGCGTGGTCGATCCGTTCCGGGATCTGGACCGGGTCGGCTATGCGGCCGGCCTCCTGGATCCCGCGGAGGATTCCTACGCCTTTGGCATCTCCTGGTGGCCGATGATCGCCACGCTGGGCACCTTCTCCGCCGGCAAGTCCACGTTCATCAACGAGTACGTGGGCACGACCGTACAGCGCAGCGGTTCGCAGGCAGTCGACGACAAGTTCACCGTGATCAGCTACGGCGGTAGCGAGCATGTGCAGGAACTCCCGGGGCTGGCTCTGGACGGCGATCCGCGCTTCCCGTTCTATCGGGTGTCTGATGAGATCGAGCGGATTACCGACGGCGGCGGGCGCACGGTGGACCACTTCCTGGCGATGAAGACCGCGCGCTCGGAGCGTCTGCGCGGGCGCATCATCATCGATTCCCCCGGCTTCGATGCCGACGAGCAGCGCGCGACCATCCTGCAGCTGACCGATCACATCATCGACCTGTCCGATCTGGTGCTGGTGTTCTTCGACGCCCGCCACCCGGAACCGGGCGCGATGCGCGACACCCTGGAGCACCTGGTCAACCGTGTCGCCGAGCGCAACGACTTCACCAAGCTGGTGTTCATCCTCAACCAGATCGACACCACCTGGCGCGAGGACAACCTGGAAGAGGTCGTCTCCGCCTGGCAGCGGGCCGTGGTGCGCCAGGGCAACGCGACCGGGCGCTTCTACTGCCTGTACAACGAGAGCGCGGCGGTGGAGATCGGCGATCCGCAGGTGCGCGAGCGCTACGAGGAGAAGTCCCGCCGCGATCGCGAGGAGATCCACGCCAAGATCCAGGAGATCAGCTCCTCGCGCTCCTACCGCATCCTGGGCTCGCTGCAGGCCATCGCCGAATCCATCGAGATGGACGCCCTGCCGGCCCTGAAGAAGGCGCTGGAGAAGTGGCGCCGCCGGGTGGTGCAGTTTGATGCCGGGATGTTCGCCGTGGTCGCGGTGCTTTTGGGTCTGATCGGGTACCAGTCGGCAGGGGGCATCGCGCCCTGGACCGACGGGAGCGTCTGGCAGGCTATGGGCGAGCGTCCGCTGATGACGGGCTTCGGGCTCGTCGTGCTGGCGATCGTGCTGGGCGGCATCCACTTCTTCAACCGCCGCTGGCTGGCACGGCGCATCGCGCGGACCCTGCCGACCGAGACCGCCGCCGGGAACTGGCGCGCGGCGTTCGAGAAGAACACGCGCCCCTGGCAGCCGATGATGGGACGGGCGCCACTGGGCCTGGGGCGCCGCATGATCAGCCGCCTGCATCAGCTGCGCGATCGCGCCGAGGCCTATATCCAGCGCCTGAACAATCAGTTCGTGGATGCCAGCCCGGTCTCGCGGCAGGGCGGGCGTGCCTCGGCCACCGATGTTTACCATCCCAGGGAGCCGGAAGCCCCGGCCCCGGAACCGACGCCGGGCACGGATGCGCCCCGCGATTACGCCGAGCCGGAGGTGCCGGAGAAGCGCCAGGGGTAGGAGGTCGAGTGCCTCCTCCTCGCGTGATGGCTCGCAACCACAAGCAAGGCGACCAACCGATGCGGCTTCTGGCTGCAAACGTTGTGCAGGAGGAGAACGATGACCATACTGGCGTGGCTCATGTTTGCGCTGGCCATGATTCTGGTGCCCATCTCGGTATGGGCCAGCATGGCGGCGCTGGGGGTTTGTGCCGGATGTGCACTGATTCGCGACTGGCGCAGGGGGCGTCAGGCGTCGGGGCAGTGAGCCGGATAGACCAAGGGCTTTAACCAACTGGGGACGGATCGCGCAGGGGGCTGTGGCGGGTCCGGTTCCTGTTACCAATGGAGGAGAGAGTAAAGATGAGTGATCAGAAGAAAATGGCCATTATTGCCACCAAGGGCAGCCTGGACTGGGGCTATCCCCCGTTCATCCTGGCCTCCACCGCGGCTGCACTGGGCTATGACTGCGAGGTGTTTTTCACCTTCTATGGTCTGCAACTGCTGCGCAAGAAGCTGGATCTGCAGGTGACCTCGCTGGGCAACCCGGGCATGCCGATGCCCATGCCCATGCCGGTGATGCTGCAGGCCCTGCCGGGCATGCAGAAGATGATGACCGTGATGATGAAGAAGAAGATGGCGGCCAAGGGGGTCTCCGATCTGGGCGACCTGCGCGAGCTGTGCCTGGAGGCCGAGGTGCGCATGATTGCCTGCCAGATGACGGTGGACCTGTTCGACATGGACACCAGCGAATTCATCGACGGCGTGGAATACGCCGGGGCCGCGGCGTTCTTCGAGTTCGCCGGCGAGTCCGACATCTGCCTGTTCATCTGAACCGGCGGCGCGCCTGACGCGCCCTCAAGGCCCCGCAGTGTCACGCTGCGGGGCCTTTTTCGTTTTCGGGCGCTTGGTAGGTCAAGGGCGATTCACAGGAAGGTGGGAAGATCGGAAGGGTTCAAGGATCAAGGGCGATAGCGGATGCTCGCGCGTTACCCCATCGCCACACCACGGCACGGCGGGCCCTCAATCCCAATAAACCTTCCAACCTTCCCATCTTCCTGTAAATCGCCCTTGACCTACTTCGTGAAAAGCGGGCGAGGGGTTAGTCGTGGCCGGCGTACATGGCCTCGATGGCGTCGGCGTAGTGCTGGGAGATGACCGGGCGCTTGAGCTTCATGGTCGGGGTCAGCATGCCGTTGTCCACCGACCAGGGTTCATGCACTACGTGCACGTGGCGGATCTTGGCGTAGCCGGGGAAGTCGCGCAGCTGGTATTGAATCCGCTGCAGCAGGGCGCGTTCGGCGGAGCGCGGCAGCCGCCCGGAGGCGCCGGGGTCAAGGCCCTGGTCCTCGGCGAAGGTGGTCCAGGCCTCGGGCTCGGGGACAACCAGGGCGGTCAGGAAGGCGTGGCTGTCCCCCACGACCATGACCTGGTCGAACAGGGCGTCCAGGGCGATGGCCATTTCCATGTCCGCCGGCGGGACCTTCTCGCCGTTGGTCAGCACGAGGATGTCCTTCAGGCGGCCGGTGATGAAGATGTGGCCATCGTCGTCGATTTGTGCCTGGTCGCCGCTATGCAGCCAGTGATCCTCGTCGATCGTGCTCGCGGTCGCCTCCTCGTTCTTCCAGTAGCCAAGCATCACGCAGCTGGAACGGGTGAGCAGCTCGTCCATCTCGCCGATCTTGACCTCGATGCCGGGCAGCGGCTTGCCGATGGAGGCGGGCAGGTTGTCGTCCGGGGTATTCACGCTGACCACCGGGCTGGATTCGGTCATGCCATAGCCGTGCAGCACCGGCAGGCCCAGACCAATGAAGAACCGGGCGATCGGCGGCGGCAGGGGCGCGCCGCCGCAGACCGCGAAGCGCAGCTTGCCGCCCAGGCGGTCCAGGACCTTGTGGGCGACGATGCGCTCCAGCAGCGGCCACAGCAGGAAGCCGGGCGACCAGGACGCGCGGCCCTGCTGGTATTCGAAGCGGCGCCAGCCGATGGCCACGGTGGCCCTGAACAGGCCTCGGCCCAGCGCGGATTTCTGTTTCAGGCCGGCCTGGATGCGGCCGTGCACGCGCTCGTAGATGCGCGGAACCGAGATCAGCACGGTCGGCTGGACCGACATCAGGTCCTCGCCCAGCCCCTGGATGGAGCGCGCGAACGCGACCTCGGCACCGATCAGCATCGGCATGTAGTAGCCGCCGGTGCGCTCCAGCATGTGCGACAGCGGCAGGAAGGAGAGGAAGCGGTCGGCATCCGACAGCGGCCCGGCGGTGGACGAGGCCTGGGCGTTGTCGAGGATGTTGCGGTGCGACAGCATCACGCCCTTGGGCCGCCCGGTGGTGCCGGAGGTGAACACAATGGTGGCCAGGGCCAGCGGGTCGAGATCCGGGCGATGCACGCGTTCCGGGTCGCCGCGTTCCAGCCAGGTCTCGAGGTCCATCACCCGTTCGTCCTCGGGTTGGCCTTCGGTGTGGCCCAGGCAGACGATGCGCTTGAGCGAGGGCATGTTCGCGAAGTGTTCGGACAGGCGGCGACTGTGCGCGCTCTCGCCCAGCAGGAGCAGGCGCGCCTGGGTCTGGCCGATGATGTAGGCGACGTTGTCCGGGCGGTCATCGGTGTACAGCGGGACCGTGATCAGCCCGAGTTCGGTGGCGGCCTGGTCGAAGGCGACCCACTCGCGCGAGTTGCCGAGCATCAGTGCGACCCGTTCCCCGGGCTTGAAGCCCTCGCGCGCCAGTGCCGCCTGCCAGCGATCGACCATCGTGGCCATTTCGCTCCAGGTCGTTTGCTTCCAGGTCTCGTCGGCGGCGCTGTAATGACGATAGGCCGGCGCATCCGGGCTCATGGACACGCGGGTGCGGAACAGCGCGGGGAGGGTCGGAGCCTGTTCCGGGGTGATGGTGGTCGACGGCATGGCGTCCTCGCGAGCGGGGTTCGGTTGTCCCGGACGTTAGAGGACGCCTGCGCCTGGGGCAAGTCCCGGCCCATTCGGCCGCTAGCGCACCCCTAAAGGATGGGCGACGGGCTGGTAGGCGATGGCACCCAGCACCAGGCTGAGACCGATCAGGGCGATCACGCCGCCACCGGCCATTCCCAGGGCCGGGCCGATGTAGGTCAGCCGGCCCATGCGGGTGGGGCCCAGCCAGCGCCGGGTCCAGTCGCGTGCCGAAACGGCGAGGGTCGCCAGCACCGAGACGGTGGCGGCGGTCCCCAGGGACATCGCCAGTACGGCGGCGACGCCGGCCCAGGCCAGTCCCAAAGCGGCGGAGACCGCCATGATCAGCACGGCGCCGGAACAGGGGCGGATGCCGACCGCCAGCACGGTACCCCACCAGGTGCCGCGGTGGTTGGGGTCCACGTGGTGCGGGGTCCCGCAGCCGCAGTGGGCGTCATGTCCATGGGTGTGGCCATGCTCGTGGTCGTGTCCATGGACGGGCGCGACCCGATGCGCGCGCTGCAGCCGCCACGCGTGACGCAGGGCGCGCGCCATCAGCCACAGCCCGAGCAGCGCCACCAGGGCGAAGCTGGCGATCTCCAGGGTGCGCACCTGGCCCAGGGTATCCCGCGCCAGCCAGCCGAACAGGCCGATCAGCACGCCGACCAGTACGATGGCGGTGACGCCCTGTGCCAGCGCCGAGACGGTGGACAGCAGGATGCCGCGGCGCAGGTTCTGCGGCTGGGTCAGCAGGTAGGCGCTGATGACCGCCTTGCCGTGGCCAGGGCCGGCGGCATGGAAGATCCCGTACAGCAGGCTGACCAGGATCAGCGCCCCGGCGGTGTGTGCGGTGGGGCCGTCGCGCAGGGCGTGCAGGCCTTCGGTCAGGCTGCGGTGGAGCTGCCGCTGGGTCTGGAGCATCCAGCCGGTCAGCCGTTCCAGGGGGCCGGGCGGTTCGGCCAGCGGGGCCGGGGCGTCGAGGCGGTCCGGGGGCGGCGGCGCCGCGCGCTCGGCGGGCGCCTCGGTGGGGGCACCCAGTGGATGACCGGTCGCGGCCTGTGCGAGGCCCGGACCGCCGAACAGCAGGCACAGCGCGAGCAGCATCAGCAGGCCCGGGAGGGCGGGCTGCAGTGGGTTCCGGATTCGATGCGTTACCTGGTGCATGGCGTTACTGTATAACACACGAGCCATCGGGTGGTGTGTGCGCGCCGTCCGGTTGTGAAGCGGCATCCCCCTCAGTCGCATTCCAGCGTGGCGGTCTCCGCGAAGTGGCGTCCGAGGTTGTCGACCGGGCTGCGATCCTGGCGTTCCAGGGTCGCGGCGTAGCGGATCAGCTGCGGGTCAGGTCGGGGTTCGTCGATCGTCACCGCGCAGCCGGGCCGGTTCTCGACGAAGACGATGTCCTCCGGGTCGTGAAGGATCTCGATCCAGTACTCGGGATCGAACACGCGGTAGCTGAAGCGGTCCCCGGCCGTGATGTCGAGGTCCTCCAGCGGCAGCTCGAAGCGCAGGTGCAGGCGGCGGTCCTCCAGGGTCAGACGGGCGTTGCGCGCCGGCGGGACGTCCAGGTCGCGCTCGCCGGTGCTCAGTTCGGTGAAGTAGTCATGCCCGGCCAGGTTCTCGCGCATCCGTTCGGCGGCGTGCTCCAGGGCCGTGTCAATGTCGGTGTCCCCGTCGAGCTGGCCGGTCAGGTCCTCCAGCAGCATGTGGCTGTAGGTGGGGTCGATGCGCCAGGACTGCTCCATGCGTAGCAGCTCGCCGGCCTCGTTGAAGACCAGTCCCACGCGCAGGTCGATCCAGGCATGCGGGTGGGCGAGCACCCCGGTGGGCAGCAGCAGGCCCAGGATCAGCACGAACCAGGGGCGGATACGCATCGGCTTCAGGTGGCGCGCTGCCAGCGCGTGCCGTCGGGGGTGTCCTCGAGCTCGATGCCGCGGGCCGTCAGCTCGTCGCGGATGGTATCGGCCGTCGCGAAGTCCCGGTTCTTGCGGGCCGCCTGGCGCGCGGCGATGCGTTCCTCCACCCAGGCGGCGAGCTCGTCGTCGCCGGAATCGCCCTGAAACCAGACGCCCGGGTCCTGCTGCAGCAGGCCCAGCAGGCCGGCCCCGGCCAGCAGTTCGCCCTTGCGCCGGGCGCGTTCGGCGTCGTCGCCGGCCGCGGCCAGGGCATCGCTCATGCGGTGCAGCGCGGTGATCGCGGCGGGGGTGTTCAGGTCGTCCAGCAGCGCCGCGAACACCGGGGTGTCGGCGGCGGCCACCGGTGCGGGCTCGATACCGGCGGCGTCGCGCAGCACGCGGTACAGGCCGTTCAGGCTGTTGCGCGACTGGGTCAGGGTCTCTTCCGAGAAGTTCAGCGGGGCGCGGTAGTGGCGCGACAGCAGGGCCAGGCGCAGGACCTCGCCGGGGTAGTGCTGCAGCAGGTCGTGCAGCAGCTGGAAGTTGCCCAGCGACTTGGACATCTTCTCGCCGTCGATGGTCAGGTGGCCGTTGTGCACCCAGTAGCGGGCATAGTGCGTGCCGTGCTCGTGGCAGCTTTCGGCCGCGCAGCCCTGGGCGATCTCGTTTTCGTGGTGCGGGAACACCAGGTCGTGGCCGCCGCCGTGGATGTCGATCATCGGCCCCAGGTGGGCGCGGATCATCGCCGTGCACTCCAGGTGCCAGCCGGGGCGGCCGGTGCCCCAGGGGCTTTCCCAGCCGGGCTCGCCCGCGGCAGCCGGCTTCCACAGCACGAAGTCGCCGGGGTGGCGCTTGTAGTCGGCGACCTCGACCCGGGCCCCGGCCTGCATGTCGTCCAGCGAGCGGCCGGACAGGGCGCCGTACTCGGGGTAGGAGGTCACGTCGAACAGCACGTGATCCTCGGCGACGTAGGCGTGGCCGCGGTCGATCAGGCGCTGGATCAGCTCGATCATCGGCTGGATGTGTTCGGTTGCGCGCGGCTCCAGGGTGGGCTCCAGCGTGCCCAGCTCGGCGATGTCCTCGTGGAAGGCGCGGGTGAAGCGTTCGGTCAGGGCGGCAATCGGCTCGCCGTTGTCGGCGGCGGCCTTGTTGATCTTGTCGTCGACGTCGGTGATGTTGCGCGCGTAGACCACGTGGTCCGGACCGTAGAGTTCGCGCAGCAAGCGGAACAGCACGTCGAACACCACCACCGGGCGCCCGTTGCCGATGTGCACCCGGTTGTACACGGTGGGGCCGCAGACGTAGAGGGTCACCCGCTCCGGGTCCTGCGGCACGAAGGCTTCGTCGTGCCCGCCCAGGGTGTTGTGCAGGGTGAGGGTCCGGGGCTCGCTCATTATTCGGTGTTTCCCTTGCCGTACAGCGTCTCCGGCGCGATCTCGGGGTCGCTGGTGACCACGACACTGTCGTTCTCGACCTGCAGGTAGAAGCAGCTGCGACGTCCGGTGTGGCAGGCCGGCCCGGTCTGGTCGACCTTCAGCAGCAGGGTGTCGCCGTCGCAGTCCAGGTGCAGGGAGTGCAGTTGCTGGACCTGGCCCGACTGCTCGCCCTTGCGCCACAGCGCCTGGCGCGAGCGCGAGTAGTAGCACACGCGCCCCGTGGCCAGGGTCTCGTTCAGGGCCTCGCGGTTCATCCACGCCAGCATCAGGACCTCGCCGGTGTCGTGCTGCTGGGCGATCGCGGGGATCAGGCCATCGGCATTGAGCTTCAGGCGGTCCAGGACGTCGGAGATCGGGTGGCGTTCGCCACGGGGTTCGCCTTCGAGTTGCTTGAACATCGCTGCGTCCGCTTGCGGGAGCGGCGAAGAATAGCATTTTCCCCGGGGCTCCCGAAGCCCGGGCAGGGGCGCGGTGGGTACGGGCCTTGCGCGGCGGCCCCGGGTGGTCGATGCTCGAGGCAGGCAGGTAAGCCAGGCGGATCTCCACGGCAGCCGGGAGGCTAGATGGAGCAAGACAGGCAGAGGGCACGCAGGCCCAGCGCGGGGCGGACCGCGGCCATCATTGCCGTGGTGTATCTGGTCTTCGGGCTGGCATGGATCGGACTGTCCGACCGCGCCCTGCTGCTGATGGTCGACGATGTGGCCTTGCTGGCGCAGTTACAGACCCTGAAGGGATGGGGCTACGTGACGGTCACCGCCGCGGGCCTGTTCCTGCTGGTGTATTACCCGCTGCGGGCGCGCGACCGCGCCTCGCGCGAGGCGCGGCGGCTGACCGCGATTGTCGAGCGCTCGCCGGTGGTCGCGATTGAATGGGCGACCACGCCCGGTTGGCCGGTCACCTTCGTGTCGCCGAACATCGCGCGCTGGGGGATCGATCGCCATGCCCTGTTGCAGGGCGACGTGAATTACGCCGAGCTGATTCATCCCGAAGACATCGACCGGATCGTGGCGGATGTGGCCGCGCACATTGAGCACGGCCCGGATCGCTATACCCAGCTCTACCGCCTGCGCAGCGGCGAGGGTAACTGGCTTTGGGTGGAAGACCGGACCTGGCTGACCCGCGACGAGGTCGGGCGGGTGACGCGCATCCACGGCCTGCTGCTGGATGTGACCGAGCGCCTGCGCGCCGAGCGGGACCTGCGTGACTCGGAGACCCGCTTCCGCGCGATCTTCGACAACGTGCAGGAGGCGATCCTGCTGCAGGATCTGGATACCGAGGGCCTGATCGGGGTGAATGCCGCCGCCGAGCGGATGTACGGGTACAGCCGGGCCGAACTGCTCGCCTGCAGTGTGGATGACCTGAGCGCGGACGAAGGCGGCTACGACGTACAGCGGCAGAAGGCGCTGATGGAACGGGCCCGGCGCGGGGAACAACTGGTCTTCGAGTGGCGGGCGCGCCACCGCGACGGCCACGGCTTCTGGGTGGAGGCCAACCTGCAGGCCACCGAAATCGCCGGCGAGCGGCTGCTGCTGGTGACTCTGCGCAACATCGAGGCGCGCAAGCAGGCCGAGGCGGCGCTGGCGCGCCAGGTGGACCGATTGAGCCAGGCGGAACGCCATGCGGGGCTGGGCAGTTGGGAGTTCATGCTGGAGACCCGCGAGCTGTGGTGGTCGGATCGGCTGTATGCCCTGCTCGGGTGCGATGCCCGCTATGGCACCCCGACGCTGGAGGCCTTCGCCCGGGATTTCTTCGATCTCGACTCCGCGGACGGGAAGAGCTTTTCCGATGCCATGGAAACGCTGATCGCCGGCGGGCACCCCGGGCCGCGACGGCTGTTGCTGAAGGCACGGCCGGAGGTTCGCGCGGAGGCGTGGTTCAGCATCACCATGGAGGCCCCGCTCGAGCGCGCCGACGGCATGCACTACGTGCAGGGCACGGTGCTGGAGGTAACCGAGCTCAAGCGCCAGGAACTGGAACTGCGCGACCTCAATGCCACCCTGGAACAGCGGGTGACCGAGCGCACCGCGGCTCTGCAGGCCCTGAACCAGGAACTGGAATCGTTCTCCTACGCGGTCTCGCATGACCTGAAGGCCCCGCTGCGCGGGATCGAGGGCTACAGCCAGCTGCTGGAGGCGGACTACGGCGAGCAGCTGGAGGGCGAGGGGCAAACGTTCGTGCGCAACATCCGCCAGGGCGTGGCGCAGATGAACGAGTTAATCTCCGACCTGCTGGCCTATTCGCGCATGGAGCGCCGGCCGCTGGAGGAACGCGAGGTCCATGTGCGCGCGCTGGTGGAGGAGGTGCTCGAGTCGGTGGACCCGAAGCTGCGCAGCCGCGCCGAGGTGACCCTGGAGATCGATCCCGATCTGGTGCTCCAGAGCGACCCCGATGGCGTTGCGCTGATCCTGCGCAATCTGCTGGAAAATGCCTTCAAGTTCAGTGCCGAGCGCGAAACACCGCAGGTGACGGTGCAGGCCGAATCCCGCAGCGCTACACTCGGGATCTCGGTACAGGATAACGGGATCGGCTTTGACATGGCGTTTCAGGATCGCATCTTCGATATCTTCCAGCGCCTGAACCGCGCCGAGGCCTACCCGGGAACCGGCGTCGGCCTTGCACTCGTCCGACGAGCGGTCAACCGGCTGGGCGGGGAGATCCGCGCCGAGGGTACGCCGGGCGCGGGTGCCCGCTTTCACGTGGAGTTCCCGCGATGAGCACGGCCGCGCGTCAACCGTCCATCCTGGTGGTCGAGGACAACCCGGTGGATATCGACCTGATGCGGCGCGCCTTCGAGCGGCGCAACCTCACCAACCCCCTGGAGATCGCGCGCGATGGAGTGGAGGCCCTGGCGTTCCTCGAGTGCTGGGAGCGGGGCGAACTGGCGCTGCCGGCGGTGATCCTGCTGGATATCAAGCTGCCCAAGGTGGACGGGCTGGAGGTGCTGCGCCGGATCCGCGAACACGAGCGTTTCCGCCGCATTCCGGTGGTCATGCTGACCTCCTCCAGCGAGGATCGCGACATCGCGACCGCCTACGACTGCGGGGCCAATTCCTACATCGTCAAGCCGGTGGACTTCGCCAAGTTTGTCGATGTCGCCGAGCAGGTGGAGCTGTACTGGTGCCTGCTCAATCACCCGCCGAGTTGAACATGCGGCTGCCCCCGAAAGAGACCTGATGCGAATCCTGCTCGTGGAAGACAACCCGGCGGATGCCGATCTGCAGCGCCGGGTGCTGGAGCGCGAGGTGCCGGGTGCCGAGGTGCACCTGGCGGCGTCGCTGGCCGAGGCCCGGGGCGCGCTGGCCGGCGCTGCGGGATTCGACTGTGTGGTGGAGGACTTGCGCCTGCCGGACGGGAGCGGCCTCGAACTGATCGGCGAGCTGCAGGCCGCCGGGCGCGACGAGGCGGTGCTGGTGCTGACGGGCCACGGCGAACAGGAGACCGTGGTCGCGGCTTTCCGGGCCGGTGCCGACGACTACCTGACCAAGTCCGATGACTACCTGGAGCGTCTGCCGGCGCGCGTGGTCGATGCCCGTGCTCGCCGGGAACTGAGCGTGGCCAACGGGCACGAGCCGCTGCGGGTGCTGTATGCCGAGCATAATGCCTTCGATGTGGGGCTGACGCGCCGCGAGCTCGCGCATACCGCCCCCCACATCCAGCTGGAGACGGTGCACACCGCGGAGGAGGCCCTGGCGGCGCTGACGCCGGATGCAACCGGCGCTGTCGGCTTCGACCTGCTGCTGGTGGACTACCGCCTGCCGGGGTTCGACGGCCTGGAGCTGGCGCGGCTGGTGCGCGAGGAACGCGGGCTGGATCTCCCCACCGTTCTGGTGACCGGGCAGGGCACCGAGGACCTGGCGGCCCGCGCCCTGCGCATGGGCGTGGACGACTACGCGGTCAAGCGCGAGGGGTATCTGAAGATGCTCCCGGTGCTGCTGGACCAGGTCCATACGCGCGCCCGCCTGCGCCGGGAACAGGCCGCCCTGGCGGCCTCCGAGCGCCGGTACCGCGAGGTGATCGAGCGCGCCGGCGACATCGTCTTCGAGACCGATGCCGCCGGTTGCTGGCGCTTCCTGAATCCCGCCTGGACGGCGATCACCGGTCATGCGGTGGAGTCCGCGCTCGGCGAAGAGATGCTGGCCTTCATGCCACTGGAGGATCGCGCGATGGCGGCGCGGCTGCTGGCCCGTGCCGCGGAGTCCGACGACGGACGGCTGGAGACCGAGATCCGCCTGCGCACGGCGGATGGGTCCCTTTGCTGGCTGGAGCTGCGTGGCCAGGCCAATCTGGATGCCGAGGGGCGGCCGATCGGGTTGTCCGGCAGCCTGGTGGACGTGACCCGGCGGGTCCTGGACCAGCGGATCCAGGAGGTCCGCGCGAACGTGCTCGGGCGCCTGGCCACCGGCGAGCGTGACCCGCGCCTGCTGGAGGACGTGGTCAAGGGGCTGGAGGCCCTGGCCCCGGAGCTGCACGGGTGCATCATGCTGCTGGACGGCGACACCCGGGAGCTGCACGGTGTGGCCGCCCCGCGGGTGCCGGATCCGTTGCGCAGCGCCACCCGCCGCATCCGCGCCGAGCAGGGTCTGGGTTCCTGCGGCGAGGCCGCCTGGAGCGGCGAGCCGGTGATCATCGAGGATTGCAGTGCCCACCCCAACTGGGTCGGGTTCTGCGATCTCGCGCATGGCGCGGGGTTCCGGGCCTGCTGGTCGTTCCCCTTCCGCGATGCCGATG
The DNA here is from genome assembly GCF_000377285.1 of Thioalkalivibrio sp. ALE25. Lineage (NCBI taxonomy): Bacteria > Pseudomonadati > Pseudomonadota > Gammaproteobacteria > Chromatiales > Ectothiorhodospiraceae > Thioalkalivibrio > Thioalkalivibrio sp. ALE25. Next base: position 113,191 of record NZ_KB897929.1, read on the forward strand.
GCAGCGTGCTGGGCACGCTGGGGATCTATGTAGCGGGGGCCCGCGGTCCGCATGCCGGCGAGCGCGTGCTGATCGACGAGTTCACCCAGATCGCCGGCCTGGCGGCACAGAAGCTGCGCGTGTCGCAGGCGCTGGGCGAGCGCGAGCGGGCGCTGCGCACCGCGGCCGAGCTAACCGTGGAGTTGCTGCGCGAGGACAACCCCGCGAGCGTAATCCACCGGCTGCTGGCCGAACTGGGGCAGGAGGCGCATGCCGATCGGGCCTACGTGCTGGTGGCCGAGCTGGACCATGGGGTGCGCGAGGCCCTGGATGTCCATCGCTACTACTGGGTGCGCACGGACACCGATCAGGTAGTGCGTCCGCCGCCGCTGCGCAACCTGAGTCTGGAATCGGTCCTGCCGCGCTGGCACGAGATCCTGCAGGGCGGTGGTGCGGTCGAGGTGCTGACCCGGGAGCTGCCGGATGCCGAACGCGAGATCCTGGAGGCCGCGCAAAGCCAGGCGGCTTTGCTGGTCCCGCTGTACGTGGAGGGCGAATACCGTGGCTTCCTGGCCCTCGATCGGGTGCGGCGCGCGCAACGCTGGACCGCGGCGGACCAGAGCCTGGCGCGCATCGTCGCGTCCAGCCTGGGGGCCGCGCTGGAGCGGCGTCAGGCCTTGCTGGGGCTGCGGCGCATGGCGGCGGTCTTCGAGAGCACCCGGGACGGGATCATCATCACGGACCTGACCCCGCGGATCATTGCGGTGAACCCGGCCTTCGTCGATATCACAGGCTTCTCCGAGATGGAGGCGCTGGGGCGCAACCCGAGTTTCCTGCAGTCCGGGCGTCACGATGCCGCGTTCTTCCAGCGCATGTGGGACGCTCTCCAGCATGAGGGGCACTGGCAGGGCGAGATCTGGAACCGCCGGCGCAACAGCGAGGTGGCCCCGCAGTGGCTGAGCCTCAACACGGTCTACGACGAGCAGGGTCAGGCCCTGCACTACGCCGGGGTGCTGACGGATATGTCGGAGCTGCGCCGCTCGGAGGAAGAGCTCCAGTACCTGGCCCGGCATGATGCGCTGACCGATCTGCCCAACCGCACGCAGCTGCAGGTAATCCTGGGCCAGGCGCTGGAACGCGCCCGGGCCCACGGCTATCGCGTCGCGGTGCTGAATCTGGATCTCGACCGCTTCAAGAACGTCAACGACTCCATGGGCCACCCGGTCGGCGACCGGGTGCTGGTGGAGGTTGCGCGGCGGCTGCGCGAGGCGGTCGGGCCCTCCCACGCACTGGGCCGCCTGGGTGGTGACGAGTTCCTGATCGTGGCGGAGAATCCGGCCAGTGACGAGACCGTGGCCCGTTGTGCCCGCGACCTGCTGGCCAGCCTGGAGCGCCCGCTGGTGCTGGACGATGGGCGTTCGGTGTACCTGAACGCTAGCATTGGCATCAGCCTCTACCCCGAGCATGGCGACTCGGTGACGGAACTGATCCAGCATGCCGATGCGGCCATGTACCAGGCCAAGGCCTCCGGGCGCCAGACCTGGAGCGTCTACACCCAGGCCCTGACCCGCGCGGCGGACGAACGCCTGGAACTCGAGAACCGCCTGCGGAAGGCCCTGGAGACCGAGAACGGCGAGCTTCGCCTGCACTTCCAGCCGCAAGTCCGCCTGGAGGATGGACAGCCCTTCGGCATGGAGGCGCTGCTGCGCTGGCAGCCGGAGGACGGGCCGATGATCCCGCCGGATCGGTTCATCCCGATCGCCGAGGACACCGGCCTGATCGTCGCGCTGGGCGAGTGGGTTTTGCGCGAGGCCTGCGACGCCGGCAAGCGTCTTCTGGATCTGGGGGCCGGGGATTTCAGTCTCGCGGTGAATCTGTCGCCGGTGCAGTTGCAGCGCGGCGATTTCGTGAACCGGGTGGCGGAGATCCTGGCGCTGACCGGCTTCCCCGCCGCGCAGCTGGAACTGGAGATCACCGAGACCGCGATCATGCAGCAGGGCGAGCAGGCGATCGCCCGGCTGGCGGCATTGAAGGAGCTGGGCGTGCGCCTGGCCATCGACGACTTCGGCACCGGGTATTCCTCGCTGGCCGCGCTGCGGACGTATCCGCTGGACGTGCTGAAGATCGACCGCAGCTTTGTCGACGGGGTGGCCAGCGAGAGCGCCGATCGCGAGATTGCCGCCACCATCATCGCCATGGGGCGCAACCTGAACATGCAGGTCATCGCCGAGGGCGTGGAGACCGCCGAGCAGGCCGCCTTCCTGCACGAACGCGGTTGCGCCCTGGGGCAGGGATACCTCTACAGCCGGCCGCTGGAACTCGACGTGCTGCAGGGCTGGATGACCGAGCATGGCGCGCTACCGGTGGACTGACGGCCTTCCCGTGGCGCCGGACGGATGGCTCCGGTAGCCTTTGCGCCGCAGGATATCCGTTACCCCTTGCCCGGAGTTTCCCCGATGGCCGATCCCTCCCGTCCCACTGCGCTGCGTTCGATCACCTTTCACGGGCTGGAGCCGGGGCCGCGCCTGATCGTACTGGGCGCGGTGCATGGCAACGAGACTTGCGGGACCCAGGCCGCCGAGCGGGTCCATGCCGAGCTGGAGGCGCGCGAACGGGATCTGCTGCGTGGCAGCCTGACGCTGGTGCCGCGCACCAATCCGCTGGCCTATGACCTCGGACAGCGCATGGGCGAACGCAACCTGAACCGCAACCTGCGGGTGACCGAGGATCCGCAGGATTTCGAGGACCGCATCGCCAACGTGCTGTGTCCGCTGCTGGCGGCGCACGACGTGCTGCTGGACCTGCACTCGTTCCACACTGGCGGGCAGCCGTTCATCATGCTCGGCCCGCGCAATAACGAAGGCTCGCTGGAGGGCTTCGCGCAGGCGCGCGAGGAGGAGGCGCTGGCGGCCTGCCTGGGGCCGCGGCGCATGGTCGAGGGCTGGCTGGATACCTATGCCCGGGGCGTGGCGGCGCGGATGAAGAACCCGAACGCCAGCCACCGGGCGCAGATCCTGAGCACCGATCCCAGCTACGGGGTCGGGACCACCGAGTACATGCGCAGCCAGGGCGGCTACGGCGTGACCCTGGAGTGCGGGCAGCACGATGACCCGCAGGCCCCGGTGGTGGCCTACAACGCGATCATCAACACCCTGGCGCACCTGGGCATGCTGCCGGAGTCGGCCACGCCGGGGCAGGATGACCCGGAGGTCCTGCGTCTGGTCGAGGTGATCGACCGGGATCACCCCGACGACCGTTTCGCGTGCGAGTGGAAGAGCTTCGACCCGCTGGAAGCGGGTGACCTGATCGGCGTCCGCGCCGACGGGACCGAGGTGCGGGCGCCGGAACCCGGGTTTATCGTGTTCCCCAACCCCAATTCGCTGCCGGGCAACGAGTGGTTCTATCGCGCCGAGTTCAGCGACCGCCGGGTGATCTGAGCCGCGCTTCTGCCCGCCCCGCATGGATCTCGCGCCCTCCGGTGTTGCGCTGCTGCTCCTGGCCGCCGGCTTTTTCGCCGGCTTGCTGAATGCGGTGGCCGGTGGTGGCAGCTTCCTGACCCTCCCGGCGCTGATGAGTGTGGGCGTCCCGCCGGTGGCCGCCAATGCCACCGGGACCGCGGCACTGTTGCCCGGCTATCTGGCCAGCGTGCTGGCGGATCGGCACGGGCTGCGCGGGGCCTGGCGCGACCTCGGCCCGGGGCTGGCCCGGGCGCTGCTGCTCGCGGGGGTGCTGGGTGGCGCCCTCGGGGCCGTCGCCCTGCTGCTGACCGGCGACGCGGGCTTTCGTGTCCTGATCCCCTGGCTGCTGCTGGTGGCGACATTGCTGTTTGCGCTGGGACCCTGGCTGCAGCGCCTGGCCGCGCGGCCGCATCCGGGGCCGTTGCGTGCTCTGGGCGCGGGGCTGGGCTGCGCCTATGGGGGCTACTTCAACGGTGGCGTCGGCATCCTGCTGCTGGCGATCCTGCGGGGCCAGGGCATTCCGGATCTGGCGCGGGCCAATGCCCTGAAGAATCTTCTGTCCTCGGTACTGACGCTGATGGCCGTGGTCGTCTACATCGCGGGCGGGCAGGTGGTGGCGACCGGGCTGCTGGCGGTGGGGGCGGGCGCGATCCTGGGCGCGCGTGTCGGGATCATCCTGGTGCGCCGGCTGCCCGAGTCGGGCTACCGCCAGGTGGTGACTCTGGTCGGTGTCGCGGTCACTGCCCTGTTCTTCCTCGAACCCGCCTGGCTGCTGCCACGTCTGTAGGCGGCGGGGCGCGGCCAGCGGGTACCGATCAGCGACTTGGCGTGATGGCGGTTTCGAGGCGGCGGGCGAGGTCGTCCAGCGTGGCGGTCGCGGATTCCGGCAAGATGGCCTCGATGCGAGGGCGCAGCCGGGCCTCCGGGGCGGTCATCGGTTCCAGGGCGCCGTGGCCGTCCACCCGGTTGAGGCGGTGCCAGCCGCGGTCGGTCTCGACCAGGCCTTTCAGTCGATCACCGGTGAAATCCGCGACCAGGCCCGCGAGGGCGGCATGGTCGATGAGCTGTCCCTCGGGCAGCAGCCAGCTGCGGCCGATGTAGCCGTCACCGCGGGTGTCGATGGTGACCCACTCGTCGGCTGCATGGGCGGTGTCATCATGCCGGTGGTCGTGGTCGTGGTCGTGGTCGTGGTCGGCGTGCGCATCCGCGCTCGTGGACGCGAGAAAGTCGCGGGCCTCCGGGAACAGGGCGCCGCCCCGATCCAGTCGCGGGCGGTCCAGCCAGTCGCGTTCGATGCGGCCCTGGGTGGTCTCCACGACCAGCGGGCGTGGTGGCGGCATCGCCGCGACGAAGGCCTGCAACGCCTCGCGGTCCGCCTCGCTGTAGAGGTCGGCCTTGTTGGCCAGCAGCACGTCGGCCAGGGCGATCTGGTCGCGCCAGTTCGCGTGCTCCCGGTGGCGCGGCGAGGCCAGGTGGCGGGCATCCATCAGGGTGACGGTGGCGCGCAGGTCCAGTACGCCGGCGTAGGGCGGCTCGGTCAGGGTGCGGATGATCTGGGCCGGGTGGCCGAGTCCGGTGGGTTCGATCAGGATGCGGTCGGGGCGCTGGCTGCGGATCAGCCGGTTGAGCCCGACGGTGAACATCTGCGCGGAGACGCAGCACAGGCAGCCGCCGGGGATCTCCTCCAGCGCCACGCCGGTATCGGCCAGCAGGCCGCCGTCCACCCCGATCTCGCCGAACTCGTTGACCAGCACGGCCCAGTGTTCGCCCTCCGGGCGCTGCGCGAGCAGGTGGCGGATGGCGGTGGTCTTGCCGACGCCGAGAAACCCGGTGATCAGGTTGAGCGGGATGTCGTGGTGCCGCTGCATGCTAGCCAGCTCCGTCGCCGGAGGCCTCCGGGTCGTCTTGGAGCGCCTCTGGGCCGCTCCCTTCGCTCTCGAGGCTGCGGTACATCGCCTCTTCCGCCTCCTGGTTCAGCACGATCAGGGTGATCCGCCGGTTGATCGCGGCTTCTGGGTCTTCGCGGTTAAAGGGTACGCTGGCGGCCAGCCCCACGACGCGGGCGATCTGGTCGGACTCGGTGCCGCCGGCGACCAGCGCGCGGCGGGCGGCGTTGGCGCGATCGGCCGAGAGCTCCCAGTTGGTGTAGTCCGGACGCAGCAGCGGGCGGGCGTCGGTGTGGCCGGTGATCGAGACGCGGTTGGGGACCTGATTGATCAAGCCGGCCAGCTCGCGCAGGATCGCGTCCGCGTGATCCAGCGGACGGGCGCTGGCGCTGTCGAACATCGGGCGGTTCTCGCGATCGATGATCTGGATGCGCAGGCCCTCGGGGGTGAGGTCCAGCAGCAGCTGGTCCTTGAAGGGCTCCAGCGCCTGGCTCTGGTCCAGGGCCTCCTCCAGCGCCTCCTGCAGGGTCTCCAGGGCCTCGCGGTCGCGCGCCTCGGCCAGCTCGTCGAGGGTTTCTTCATCGATCCCTGTCGGGGCCTCCATGGCCTCCGGGTCCTGGATGAGCTCCGGCATACCCTCGAAGTCGATGATTGATGGGTCCACGCCGGTTCCGTCGCCGGGCGCCTGGCCCGGCGCAGCGGCTTCGCCCACGAAGGCGGAGGGGTTCTGGAAGTACTCGGAGATCCCGGCGCGCTGGTCGTCGTCCAGCGCAACGAGCAGCCACATCACCAGGAAGAAGCCCATCATCGCGAGCGTGAAGTCGGCAAAGGCGATCTTCCACGCGCCGCCGTGGTGGCCGCCCTGGACCACCTTCTTCTTGACGATGATCGGCTGGGTCTTGTCCTCGACTCCCATGGTAGTGATCCGGAGGCCGTCAGGCCCCCTTCACGTACTCTTCCAGTTCGGTAAAGCTCGGGCGCATCGCGCTTTCCATGGTCTTGCGACCGAACTCCACCGCGACCTGGGGGCTGTAGCCCTGGACATTGGCGAGAATGCAGGCCTTGATGCACTGCAGGAACTTGGCTTCCTCCTGGGCACGGGACTCGAGGGCGGTCGAGGTCGGCCCGGCAAAGCCGTAGGCCAGCAGAATCCCGAGGAACGAGCCGACCAGGGCAGCCGCCACGCTTGAGCCGATCTCCGCGATGGAGCCGTCGAGTTTGCCCATTGTCATTACGATGCCCAGGACCGCCGCCACGATACCGAAGCCGGGGAGGGCCTCCGCCACGCGGTGAACCGCGTGGGCCGGCTTGTGCGATTCCTCGTGGTGGGTCTCGAGGTCAAGATCCATCAGGGCATCGAGCTCATGCGGGTTCATGCTGCCGGAGATGATCAGGCGCATGTAGTCGGTGATGAACTCCATCGCGTGGTGATCCTGCAGGATCCGCGGGTGGGCCTTGAAGACCTCGCTTTCTTCCGGCTCCTCGATGTCGGCTTCCACCGCCATCAGGCCCTCTTTGCGGGCCTTGGTGAACAGCTTGTACATCATGGCCAGCAGGTCGAGATAGTCGTCCGACTTGTACTTGCTGCCCTTCATCAGACTGGGGATGGACTTGAAGACGGTGAAGACGACGCGGGGCGGGTTGGCGATCAGGAATGCCCCGAGCGCCGCGCCCCCGATGATCCAGTACTCGTAGGGCTGCCACATGACCCGGAGGTCGCCGCCATGAAAGTAGTATCCACCGAAGACCGACGAGAAAACGATGACGATACCCAGGAAATACTTCACGGACCGCGACCCCACATTGCTCAAGCGACATGTCGGACAGGGTATCCGCCCGCATGCGTTGCTATAGTTGACGGGCTTTACGATAACGACTCCCCTGCGCGAGGTACAGCATGTCCCTGGACAAGGACGCGCCCTACATGGAAGAGGCCGCGCGCCTGGCGGCGCTGGAATGGCCGATTCTGGAAGCCAGCGATGCGGTGTTTGCGGACCCGGATGCCCTGGTGAATCGGTCCCTGCGCGAACTGGCGCGCTACGCCGAGCGCGATCCCGGCCTGAGCCTGCGCCTGGTGCGGCGGGCCAACGCCTCGCGTCGCGGTCTGCGCCAGGAGGTGCACTCGGTGGGCGACGCGATTTCCATGCTGGGCCTGGAGAACGTGCACCGGGAGGCGGCCGAGGCCCCGCGCGTCGCGGATGTGGTCACAAGACCCCAGGCCTATCGCGAACTGGCGGCGCAGTCGCGGCTGGCGGCAATGATCGCAGGCGAGATTGCGCACAAGCGCCACGACACCGAGCCGGGCGAGGTGGCCCTGGCGGCCCTGCTGAATCAGCTGGGCCTTCTGGCGTTGCTGGCCGAGGGCGAGCCGCGCCTGGATCGGCTGCTGGAGATGCTGGAGCTCAGCGCCCTGCCGGACGAGGCCAGCTACGCCGCCCTGGGGTATGCGACGGACGACCTGTCACGTGCCATGGCGGAGCAGATGGCCCTGCCGGAACTGGTGCAGGGCACGCTGCGTGCGGTCAACGCGGTCCACCACCGGGCCTATGAGGTCATGGTTGCGAGCGCCGTGGCCTGGCAGGTCTTCCGCGGCATGGACACCGCGCGCGGCGATCGCGACCTCGGGCTGCTGGCCGGCCTGATGGGGCTGACGGACAAGGAGGCCGCGGACCGCGTGGGCGCGGTCATCGAGCGTTTCAACGAGGATGTCGCCGTGTATCAGCGGGCGCCGCTGGACCCGCAGATCCCCGGTCGTGTCTGGCTGGGCGAGCGCTATCGTCCGCGCCTGGCCCTGATGCCGCGGGCCGACCTGCTGGAGACCGGGCTCCACGCCCTCGAACAGGAAACGAATCGCGAGGCCCGGATACGCCGGATGCTGCGAGTGATGCAGTTCGGCGTGGGGTTGAACCGGGTGGTATTCGCCCGTCTGTCCCGCGATGGGGAGAGCCTGCGCGCCGAGCACCTGGTCGGGACCCTGCACGAACCGGAGTTCAGCCACTTCGTGATCAACCGGTCCGCGCTCGGACCGCTGGGTCGGGTCCTGGAGGAGGACGCCGCCCAGTGGTGGGATCGCCGACGCATCCATGACGAGATGCCGGCGGCTGTCCGCCGCCTGACCGGCGGGGTGGACTGTCTGGTCGCCCGGTTGTGCGATGGCGACCGCGTACTGGGCATGGTCTATGCCGACCGGCGTGCGCACGATCTGGACCTGACCCCGGTGGCCTTCGAGGGGTTTCGCCGCGTGCTGGCGGCGGCCGAGCGTCCTTTCGGCTCCTCAGGGGAACACTGAGCGCTTCCCCGGGCCGGGTCGGTGGCTCAAGTCTTTCGCGGGGTGGTCGATACATGTACAGGGTCGTATACAGGCGATCATAATCCGCAGCATTCGCGAGGGGTTGGCCACGGCGTATGGCTGATCCCACGGGCCCCGAGCCCGTGGAACAATCAAAAGGACCTACGACATGCGCAAGAACCTGCCCGTCACCCAGACGGAGTACTCGATTGATCAGCACGGCGACCTGATCTCGGCCACCGACGAGAAGGGGCGTATTCGCTACGCCAACAGTGATTTCGTCGAGGTCAGCGGGTTCGTCTGCGAGGAACTGGAGGGTGCCGCCCATAACATCGTCCGCCACCCGGATATGCCCGAGGCCGCCTACGCGAACATGTGGGAGACCCTGAAGGCCGACCGGGCCTGGATGGGCATCGTCAAGAACCGCCGCAAGAACGGGGACCACTACTGGGTGGACGCCTTTGTGACCCCCGCCTACGAGCACGGCCGCAAGACCGGCTACGAGTCGGTGCGGGCGATCCCCGAGCGCGAGCATGTCGCCCGTGCGGAGAAGGTGTATGCCGCGATCAACCGGGGCCGGAGCTTCGCGCGGCGCTGGTACCACGGCCTCACCTGCCGCCTCGCCGGGACCTGGATCGTCGGCTTCCTGTTGGCGCTGGCGGTCGTGTTTCTGGCGTCCTCGCCAGCGGTGCAGGCGGGCCTGCTGGTATTGATCTTTGCCGCCGGCGGCATCGCGTCGCTGGCGTTCACGTCCGGTATCCGCCAGGCGGTCAATCGGGCCCGGGAGCAGTTCGACAACCCGGTAATGGAGGCGATCTACACTGGGCGCCGCGACGACAGCGCTTCGCTGGAGCTGGTGCAGCAGTTCGGGGAGGCGAAGCTGCGCACCGTGCTGGGCCGGATCGAGGACAAGGCCGACGCGGTGAACGACGATGCCCATGCCATGGCCAGCAGCGTGGAGCAGACCGCCTCCGGCGTGGAGCGCCAGCAAAACGAGATCGACCAGGTCGCCACCGCGATGAACGAGATGACCTCGACCATCCAGGAGATGGCGAGCAATTCCGCGCGCGCGGCCGAGGCCGCCAACAACGCCGAGAAGGAGACCGGCGCCGGGCAGGATGTCGTGAACGGTACAGTGTCCGTGATCAATCGCATGGCGGCGGAGGTGGAATCCACCGCCGAGAAGCTGGGCAAGCTCGAGGCCAGCACCGAGGAGATCGACAAGATCCTGAGCGTGATCCGCGAGATCGCCGAGCAGACCAACCTGCTGGCGCTGAACGCCGCGATCGAGGCCGCGCGCGCCGGCGAGCACGGCCGCGGTTTCGCGGTGGTGGCCGACGAAGTGCGCTCGCTGTCGCAGCGCACCGACGAGTCCACCGTGACCATCCGCAACATGATCGAGACCCTGCAAAACGGTGCGCGCGAGGCGATGTCCGCGATGCGGGCCAGTCAGGAGCAGGCCGCCGACGGGGTGGAAAAGGCGCAGGCGGCGGGCGACTCGCTGACCACGATCCGCGAGGCCGTGGCCCAGATCACCGAGATGAACACCCAGATCGCCACGGCCGTCGAGGAACAAAGCGCGGTCTCCGAGGAGATCAACCGCAACGTCACCTCCATCCGCGATGTGGCCAGCGAAACGGGATCGGTTTCGGCACATGCGCGCGACGCCAGCGCCCGCATGCAGGCCGAGGCCGCCGAGCTGAAAGCGCTGATCCAGCGGTTTGAACAAAAGGCTGGCTAGAATTTTACTTTTCCGGGTTGCGCCATTGAATATGCGCAATTACAATCGCGCCCATCTTGAGTAGCAGAGGTCTGTCAATGGACTGTTGTCGATGGATGCATGAACGTCGGGCCGGTGGCCAGTACGAGCGTGCATATCGTTGCCAGCGGGGTCCCGCCACCCGGTAATGCGGTGGTGCCTCCCCGGTGTCAGCGATATGCGTGACTCCGGGGGGTGACAGAACGCCTTTCCCCTAACGCCCCTCGCGGGCGCCTCCCCAGCCCCGAAGCCTGTCCCTGCGCCCGCCCGTGTGCGCGGCGCGAGGGCTCCCATGCCATTCGATTTGTCCTCCCTCTGTCCGGATACCGGGCCGGTGCGTGCATTGCTGTGCGCGTAACGGATATGGATCACACCCATGAACACCCAGCAGGAGGCCGCCATGCCAGCGCCTGAAGACGACGACCCCGGGTCTAGCCCGGAAATTCACTGCGGGGCAGTGAGAAAAGTAAAAGTGTGTTCGTCTCGCTGATGGGGGTTTTGTAAAAGACCGCCACCAGCGGTCACGGGATTCTTTTGTCTTTTGTGATGCCCCGCGTGCGTTTTTTATTTTTTAAGCACAAGGAGCATTGCAATGAACGACAAGATCCTGGAAATGATTCATGCCGGCGACGTGGGCGCTGCCCGCGACGAGATGATCCATCCGGTGCCGGCCATCACCGCCAATCGCCTGTCCGAGCTGGACCCGCGTTCTCGCTGGGTGATTCTGGAGGGCGTGGATACCAACGAGCGCCGCGCCATCTTCCTGGCGATGGACGACGAAGAGCAGGCGATCCTGTTCGAGCACATGCCCGAGCCGGAGGCGCGTGAGCTGGTTCAGGGCCTGCCGGCCTATACCCTGGCGCGCGCTCTGACCCTGGTGGGCAAGCCGCTCGCGGCCGATCTGCTGAGTGCTCTGCCGGGCGCCAAGCGCGACAAGGTGCGTGCGCTGTGGCGGCAGGACGAGGACACCGTGGCCCGTGTAATGCGCCGCCCGGTGTTCTGGGTGACCCCGGAAGAAACCGTCGGCGAGGTCACTGCCCGCCTGCGCGGGGATCGCAATATGCCGGACGATGTCGGGGCGGCGCTGCTGATTACCGATCGTGACCACCACTATCAGGGGCTGGTGCGTCTGGGCCGCATGTTTCGCGCGGAGCCTGGCCAGGCGGTCGGCGAGCTGATCGAGCTGGAGGACTTCTGCACCACGCCCGACGGTGACAAGGTGGAGGCCGCTCGCCTGCTGCAGCGCACGGATCTGCCGTACCTGCCGGTGGTGGATGCCGACGGGGTCCTGGTGGGCGTGCTGCGCATCGACGACGCGATGGACGTACTCGAGGAGGACACCTCGGAGGACTTCTACAAGAAGGCGGGGATTGGTGACCTGCTGCACCACAGGGATGTCGTGCGCTCGGAGAAGTTGACCTCCGGCGGGATCGGCTACGCCGTCAAGGTGCGCATGGCCTTCCTGATGGTGACGCTGGCCGGCGGCTTGGCCGTGGGCGGGGTGATCGACTTCTTCGAGGACACCCTGGCGGCGGTGGTCGCGCTGGCCATCTTCATCCCGCTGGTGATGGACATGGGCGGCAACGTCGGCACGCAGTCGACCACGATCTTCGCCCGCGGGCTTGCCCTGGGGCATATCAACCTGGGTCGCTTCTTCCGCAACCATCTGGTGCGCGAGGGGGGCGTGGGCCTGGCCATGGGGGTAATCATGGCGGTGCTCGCCGGGACGATCGCCTACTTCTGGCAGGGTGCGCCGAATGACATCCCGCAGCTGGGTTTCGTGGTTGGCACGGCGCTGTTCTTCTCGGTGTTCACCGCCTCGATCCTGGGCTTCCTGCTGCCGTGGGTGCTGCTGAAGATCGGGGTGGACCATGCGCCGGGGGCGGACCCGTTCATCACCACCATCAAGGATTTTACCGGCCTGGCTGTGTACTTCGGCATGGCCGCCTGGCTGCTGAGCGCGCACATGCCGGCCTGAATGCCGGGGAACCCGAACCGTGTTGCCGGAGACAGAATCCGGCAACACGGCTGCAAAGAACGTTTGATAGAAGAGGAATCGACATGAACCATCGCAACTTCCAGCGCGGCGTGCTGGCCGCCACCGTGGCCGGGGTCTTCGCCTTCGGCATCCCGGCCATCCAGGCCGCCGAGGCCGAATTCAACATCGGCGTGTTCACCGACTACATCGATGACGGTGCGTCCAAGTCCGACAACGACCCGGTGGTGCAGGGCGGCTTCGAGCTGGGCTTCCCCACCGGCGTGTTTACCGGCGTGCAGGCCTCCACTCTTGGCAGTGGTCGCGGCAGCGAGATCGTGCCGTTCGTTGGCTACGGCTTCGACGTCGGTTCGGTGGGTATCGAGTTCGGCTACGAGCACTTTCACTACACCGAGCTCGACGAGCGCTACGAGGGCGAGACCTTTGTGGTGGTGGACTGGGGGCCGGTGTACACGGGGGTGAACTACCTGGCCCATGCCCATGATCGCGACGCCCGGGGCAGCCGGGAATTCTTCGCGGGTACGGCATTCGAGGTGGCCCCGCGTACCGAGCTTTTCGCCGAGGTGGGCCAGGATCGTCCCGCCGATGACGACAATGCCGTGTTCTGGGAACTGGGCGCGGCCCACGCGACCGACTTTGGCACCTTCTCGCTGACCTACGGCTCGCGCGACGAGAGCGGCGCTCAGGACCTGCTGGTCGGCGGCTACACCTACAACTTCTGACCCACCGCCCGCGTCGGTCCGGCGCGGGTTGGTTTTTCACCACGAAGCACACGAAGGCACGAAGGAGATCAAGGTCAAGGGCTTTTGCACCACAGAGTGCACGGAGAAAGGTCGATAGGGGGGTTGAACCGTTTCGCTGTGCTCGGCGGGTTTGAGCCCCATCCAAACCTTCTTTGGATTTCTCTGTGTTCTCCGTGCCCTCTGTGGTGCGATCGCTTTTCTTCGTGCCTTCGTGTGCTTCGTGGTGATTATGGATTTTTCTAGCCGTAGCGGCGTTCGATGTAGGCCTCGACGCGGGCCTGGAATTCTTCGGCAATATGCTCGCCCTTGAGCGTCACGGTCTTCTCGCCGTCCTCGTACACCGGGGCCACCGGCTGTTCGCCGGTGCCGGGCAGGGAGATGCCGATATTGGCGTGCTTGCTCTCGCCGGGGCCGTTGACGACACAGCCCATCACCGCGACGGTCATCTTCTCCACACCCGGGTACTGCTGCTTCCAGCTGGGCATCTGCTGGCGGATGTAGGACTGGATGTCCTGCGCCAGGTGCTGGAAGTACTCGCTGGAGGTGCGACCGCAGCCGGGGCAGGCGACCACCGACGGCAGGAAGCTGCGCAGCCCCATGCTCTGCAGGATCTCCTGGGCGACCAGGACCTCCTGGGTACGGTCGCCGCCGGGCTCCGGGGTCAGCGAGATGCGGATGGTGTCGCCGATGCCCTGCTGCAGCAACACGGCCAGCGCGGCGGTGGAGGCGACGATGCCCTTGGCGCCCATGCCGGCCTCGGTCAGGCCGAGGTGCAGCGGGTAGTCGCAGCGCGCGGCCAGGTCCTGGTAGACGCTGATCAGCGGCTGCACGCCGCTGACCTTGGCCGAGAGGATGATTCGGTCATGCGGCAGGCCGATGCGTTCGGCCTCGGCGGCGCTCTCCAGCGCCGAGGCGATCAGCGCCTCCTGCATCACTGCCTCGGGCGCGGCCGGCTCGGCGCGCTGGCTGTTCTCGTCCATCATTCGCGCGAGCAGGGCCTGGTCCAGGCTGCCCCAGTTCACGCCAATGCGCACCGGCTTCTCAAAGCGGATCGCGGTCTCGATCATCGCGGCGTACTGCGCGTCGCGCTTCGAGCCGCGGCCGACATTCCCGGGATTGATGCGCAGCTTGGCCAGCGCCTCGGCGCACTCCGGGTACTTGGTCAGCAGCTTGTGCCCGTTGAAGTGGAAGTCCCCGACCAGCGGCACGTCCATCCCCATGGCCTCCAGCCGCTCGCGGATCTCCGGCACGGCCCTGGCCGCGTCCTCGGAGTTCACGGTAATGCGCACGACCTCGGAGCCGGCGCGCGCCAGCTCCGCCACCTGCACGGCGGTGCGCAGCGCATCGGCGGTGTCGGTGTTGGTCATCGACTGCACCATCACCGGGGAATTGCCACCGACGGTGACATTGCCGACGCGGACGGGGACGGTCTTGTGGCGGGTTGGGGTCGTGTTCATGTTGACCTACGCGGGCGCGTGGAAACGGTGCGTGGAGTGTAACGCAGGCGTGCGCGACTGCCGAGAAGCTGCAGGCCCCGTAATGTCCCCGCTGGACGGCGTCGGGGTGTCCACGGAGGTCGCCACGCGCCTGCGGCGCTCGCGATGACGGTGCTCACTTTCCTGTCATGGCGAGGCCCCGGAGGGGGCGTGGCCATTTCCGGACGCAACCCCCGACGTTGGTCCTGGTCCGCGCCAGGGCTGGAAGGTGTTCTCCACCGCGCTGCGACTGGCCGCGTGGCGGGCCTCCACGCGCTCGGCGATTGCCTGCTGCAGCGCCTGGCGGGTCTCGGTCTCCAGTGCGTCCAGGGCCTCGTGCAGGGCCTGTTCCAGATCCTCGCGATGGCGGGCCTCGTCGAGTCGCAGCAGCAGCCAGTCGACACCGATGATGGTGGCCCCGGCCGCCGTGATGCCGCAGCCCAGCGAGAACGGTCCGCTCCAGGCGCAGACCCCGGCGCCCAGGGCCCCGGCGCGTCCGGCGCGCCCCAGGCTGCGGGCCAGCCCCGCCTGGGTGGTGCGGGCGGCCAGACGGGCCTGCACGGCGCGGGCGATCAGGGGCGTGGCCAGGCCGCTGCCGGCGGCGGCCGTCGCGGCCAGGCCGGTGCGTTGATCGAAGCGCTCCAGGTCGATGTCCAGGGCCGTATGCAGGGCGTGGCCGCGTTCGATCTCGGCGGCCGAGGTGGCCGTGGCGCGGGGTGGCGGGTTGGGGATACGGGCATCCGCCAGGCGGTCGATCAGTTCCAGGCGCCAGGCATCGCGGACCTGGCGCTGCTGTTCGTCCAGTCCCCACTCGACGCGGGTCGCGAGTTCCCGCAGGGGTTCGTCCCAGAGGGCGTCCGGTAGCAGCTGTTCGCGCAGCATGCGGGCCCCGGCATCCGGGTCAGCGTCGCCCAGCCACTGTACGCCGCGCCGCCACAGCCGGGTGTATTCCGCGCCGAGGGAGTAGTACCCGTCCACGACCTCGGGGACACGGTCATGGAGGGTGGCGAAGCGGGCCTCGAGTTCCGCGTCCACGCGGGTCTGCCAGTGCTCGCGGGCGGCGGTGTCGCCGGCCTCCAGCCACTCCAGCGTGTAGCGCTCGAGCGCGGTGAGGCGCTGGTGGTCGAGCTGGTAGCGCTGCTCGCCGAGTTGCAGGGTCAGCGCGCCGTCCCCGTCCCAGCTGCGCGGCTCGTGCTGACTGGCGAGCCAGAGCAGGGCGAGACTGGCCAGCAGGGTCATGCAGAGCCACAGGCCGGCGCGGGCTGAGCTGGAGGTGGTGTGCGCTGCCGGCGTGGTCATGGGTCGGTGGCTCCGGACCCGACTACTCGATCACGGGCGCGTTGCGCGGATCGCCCAGGGTGTCGGTTGCCGGTCGCAGCGGCAGCAGGCCGTTGGCCAGCAGCAGGAACCCGGCCGCGAGGAAGGCCTGTTCCGCAAGCACCAGCAGCCAGCCGAGCAGGGCCGGCAGGGACTCCACGCCCTGCGGGAACCACTGCTGTCCCAGCCACAGGCGCAGGCCGTCCTGCGCCGCGGCGAGCTGCAGCCCGGCCTCCAGCAGGTGACTGCGCGCGGCCTCGTGGTGCACCAGGAACCACACCGCCTGTTCCAGTGTGGCGCCGGTCAGGTCGGGATAGCGCGCCTGCAGGGCCAGGATCAGCAGGGCGACGATCAGCAGGAGCCCGGTGAGGCGCAGGGCCCCGCGGCGGGCCAGCTCCGGGGCGAACTGTGGATGGGCATGTCCCCGCAGCAGTCGGTCGAACAGGGCCTCGCCGAATACCAGCACGAAGCCGGCGACGAGGAGGGCGGCCCAGACCTCCTGCGTCGGGATGCGCGCGAGGGTGATCAGCAGCAGGCCGCCCAGCAGGGCACCGATGACCAGGTGACGCAGGGCCATCAGCGGGCCGCCGCGCAACCGCCGGGGCCACTGGCTGGTGGGCTCCAGGTAGCCGCGCAGGAACGCCGCGCGCCGTACCCGATGACGGCGGAAGCCGCCATGGGCGATCAGCAGGGTCACGGCGATCCACAGCGCCACCACGCCGGCCTCCGGCAGGACCCGCAGGTTCATGTGCATCAGCCATAGCCCGATCACCAGTACGGTTACGGTAAAGGCATGCCGCAGCGCGACATGGGTGGTCGGGCCGGGGCGGGCGGAATCGTCAGACGGTTGGCGGGACACGGCAGCTCCACGCGAAGGGGAATGCCCCGATGGTAGCAGGCGCGCGGGCCCGGGCCGTGGTGTGTCCGTGGTGCCATTGCGGACGTTCGGGCTTCGTTCAGCCGAACCCGGTATAACCGGCCCATGGATCGTACAGCGCATGCAATGGTTTCGGCCTGGGCTTTGACGGGGCGCCGGTTCTGGCTCGTCGGGCTCCTGGCCCTCTGGCTGCCTCTGGGGGTTGCCGCGGAGGAGCTTCGGCTGCACGCGGTGTTCGGCGAACGTGCCGTGGTGTCCGTGGGCGACGAGCGAGCGGTGGTGTCGACCGGGGATACGGGGCCCGGTGGCGTGCGGGTCCTGCGCACCGGCCCCGGGATGGCCCTGGTGGAGTATCGCGGCGAGCAGCGCGAGCTGCGGGTGCAGCCGCGGCCCGCGCCGGCACGCCCGGATCCCTCGGCGGGGGAGGCTGGAGCGGTTCGGGTGCACCGCGATTCGCGGGGGGATCACGCCGTGACCGCCGGTCTGAATGGCACCGCGGTGACCCTGGTGGTCGACCCGCAGGCCGACTCCGTGCTGCTGCGCGCCACGGATGCCGGGCGCGTCGGGATTGATCCCGACCAGGGGCGCTCGGTGCGCTTTCGTGACGAGCGCGGCACACGGCATGGCCAGCGGGTGCGCATCGACCAGCTCCAGGTGGGGGGGCTGCGGCGTGCGGGGGTCAGCGCGATCGTGCTGCCGGACGGCGACCTGCCGCGCTCGCGTCTGGGGCGCAGCTTCCTCGAACACTTCGCGGTCGAGCGCGATGGCGACGCGCTGGTGATCCGGGATCGCTGAGGGCAGCATGGATCAGTGTTTCCCCGAGCTGCGTTAGCATGGCGGCCGTCACGCCCACCAGGATGCCTGCATGCCGCTGATTCGGCGCCACCCCGAGGACGCCCCCGCCCCGCGCCGCGAGATCTTCGGCTGGGCGATGTTCGACTTCGCCAACCAGGCCTACACGCTGCTGATCATCACGGTGATCTTCGGCGATCTGTTCACCCGCATCATCGTCGGGGATGCCCCGGACTATCGCCTGGGCAACCTGCTGTGGAGCCTGGCGCTGGCGATCAGCTACGCCATGGTGGTGATCGCGGCCCCGTTCGCCGGGGCGGTGATGGATGCAACGGCCTCGCGCAAGCGCTTCCTGATGGCCTCGTGGATCCTGACGGTGGTGACGACGGGGCTTTTGTATTTCGTCGAGCCGGGGCTGGTGCTGTTCGGCATGGCGCTGATCATCGCCTCCAACTTCGGCTACGCGATCGGCGAATCCTTCATCGCCAGCTTCCTGCCGAGCCTCGGGCCGCCGGAGAAGCTCGGCTGGATCTCGGGGCTGGGCTGGGGCATGGGCTATATCGGCGGGCTGATCGCCACCGCCTTTGCCCTGGGCCTGCTGGGCGAGGTCAGCGCCGATAACTTTGAGCGTATTCGCTGGGTGGGGCCGTTTGCCGCGGTGTTCTTCCTGATCTCGGCGATCCCGACCTTCCTGTTCCTGAAGGAGCGCGGCACGCGTCGGCGGATGCGCCGGCAGCTGCAGCTGGGCCTGGGCTGGCGGCGGGTGCGCGCGGCGCTGGTCACGCTGGGGCAGCGCCGTGAGCTGCGCGCGCTGTATGTGTCCATCTTCTTCATGATGGCCGGGATCTACATCATCATCTCCTTCACCTTCATCTACGGCTCGCAGGTGATCCAGTGGGACGAGCCGGTGCGCATCGCGATGTTCGTGATCACCCAGGTCACCGCGATCATCGGGGCGATCGGTTTCGGCTTCCTGCAGGACCGTGCCGGGCCGGTGCGGATCTATCGGCTGACCCTGGCGCTATGGGCGCTGGCGGTGCTGGCGATCTTCGGCACCACGACCATCGCGCAGTGGCTGAGCGCACTGCTGGGCCGGCCGGTGGAGGCGCAGATCGTGTTCCTCGGCGTGGGGATTGTCGCCGGGCTGTGCCTGGGGTCGGCGCAGTCGGCCGGGCGCGCGCTGGTCGGGATGATGGTGCCGGTGCGCGAGGCCGGGCGCTGGTTCGGGTTCTGGGCCCTGTCGGCGCGCGCCGCCGCGATCTTCGGGCTGGCCGGGATCGGGCTGCTGCAGGCCTGGCTGGGGCTGGCCAACGCCATCCTGTTCTGCCTGTTCCTGTTCCTCGCCGCGCTGCTCGCCTCCATCCCCGTCCACCTCGCCGGTCGCTCCCGCCACTGAGGGTGAAGGTCAAAAGCGGTATACAGGAAGATGTGAAGACAGGAAGAGGGATTGGGTTTGGCCGTAGCTGGTGTGGCAGGGGTGCGGGAGTGTCAGGGTGCTGGCCAGATCACGCTGTCCACACCCAAATCATCCTTCCCATCTTCGAACCTTCCTGTCGATCGCTCTTGATCTGGCCCTCTTAGCGGTGGGCCACATGCAAGTGTTAGTCGGTGGCGTGGTGGGTAAGGGTGGCGCCGCGGTCGAAGCGGCCTTCGTAGAGGCGCAGCAGGGCCGGGATCACGAACAGTACCAGCACGGTGGCGATGGCCAGGCCGAACACGATGGAGATGGCCATCGGGATCAGGAACTGGGCCTGGACCGAGCGCTCGAACAGCAGCGGGGTCAGGCCGGCGATGGTGGTCACCGAGGTCAGGATCACCGCGCGCAGGCGCTGGCAGGCGGCCTCGACGATCGCCTCCTGCAGGGCCAGGCCGGCCTCGCGCAGGCCCTGATAGAAGCTGACCAGGATGATCGAGTTGTTGACCACGATCCCGGTCAGGCCGAACAGGCCGAACAGCGACAGGATGGTCAGCTCCACGTTAAGGATCCAGTGGCCCAGCAGGGCGCCGAGGATGCCGAACGGGATGATCGCCATCACGATCAACGGCCAGCCCCAGGACCCGAACACCCAGGCCAGGGTGATGTACATTAGCCCCAGCGCCAGGACCAGGCCCGTGCGCATGTCGGCGAAGGTCTCGGCCTGGTCGGCCGCGCGCCCCTCGAACGAGTATTCGATGCCGTAGCGCGTCGCGAGGTCGTCCAGCGGGCCGTCTTCCAGCGCCGCACGGATGCGCGCGGCGTTGTTCACGCTGCGGTCAACCTCGGTGGAGACCTGGATCGCCAGACGGGTGTCGGCATGGCGCAGGGTCTCGAAGCCCTGACGCGAGCGCAGGTCCACCACGCTGCCCAGCGGCACGAACTCGCCGCTGGGTAGGCGCAGATTCAGGCGCTCCAGGCTCTCGCTGGAATGGCGCTCGGCATCCGGCAGGCGCACGCGCACCTCCACCTCTTCCAGCCCGTCCTGGTAGAGCTGGGCGAGGTGGCCGTCATAGGCGTCGCGCAGCTGGGCGCCGACCGATTCGGTGGTCAGGCCCAGGGCGCGGCCCTCCGGCTTGACCTGGAACACCAGTTGCTCGCGACCGAATGGCGTGTCGTCGTTGGTGGCGAAGGTACCCGCAAAGTCATCGAAAATCTCCGCCAGGTCCAGGGCGGCGTTCTTCAGGACGTGCGGGTCATCACCGGTCAGGCGCACCTCCAGGTCGCGTCCGGGCGGCCCGGTCTGGCGTTCGTCGATGCTGAAGTTCTCGATGCCCGGGGCCTGGCGCACGCGGTCCTCCCAGGCCTGGATGAACTCGCGGTTACGCACTTCGCGCTGTTCGGGAGAGACCAGCTCCACCTGGATGTTGCCGAACTGGTCGCCGCGCGGGGCGTTGCCGTCTCCGGGATCGATGCCGCGGCCGAGCCGGGTGACGGAGGCGCGCACCAGGTCGCCGCCCAGGGCCTCCTCGGTCTCGGCCAGGGCCTCCTCGACGTGGATCAGGAAGGCCTCGACCCGCTCCGGCGGTGTGCCGGCGACAAAGTTGACCCCGGCGTTGACGATGGTGCCCTCGGGCGACGGGAAGAAGGTGAAGCCGATGCGTCCGCTGGCGGCCAGACCGATGGCGAGGATCAGCGCGCCGACCGCCAGCGCCAGGGTGGTGCCCGAGTGGTTAACCGACACGGTCACCGCGCGGCGGAAGGCGCCATTGCGGAAGGTCTCGAAGCCGTTGTCGAAGCGCTCGCGCAGGCTGCCGGCGCGCGGCGGCTTGAGCCGGTGCATCACGCCTTTCAGGTGCGCGGGCAGGATCAGGAAGGCGATCAGGAGCGTGGCGACGATCACGCAGATCACCACCAGCGGGATGTCGAACAGGATGTTGCCGATGATCCCGCCGATCAGCATCAGCGGCAGGAAGGCCGCCACCGTGGTCAGCGAGGCGGCGATCACCGGCCCGACCATGCGCCGGGCGCCGTCGCGCGCGGCGCGGCTGGCCGAGAGCCCGCGCTGGTGCAGGCTGTAGGCGTGCTCGGAGACCACGATCGCGTTGTCGACGATGATCCCCAGCGACATGATGAAGCCGAACAGCGAGATCATGTTGATGGAGCCGCCGACCACCCACAGCACCACGAACGCGGCGGTAAAGGCGATCGGGATGCCCAGCGCCACGCGCAGGGCGATATGCCGGTTGAGGAAGAGGAACAGGATCCCGAGCACCAGCAGCAGGCCGCCCAGGCCATTCTTCAGCAGCAGGGTGATGCGCTCGGAGAGCAGCTCCCAGAAGGCGTCGGTCACCTGCAGATCGACACCCGGAGGCAGGGCCGGGCGGGTCTCTGCCAGCCAGTCCTCCAGGACCTGCGCGGCCTCCAGTGAGTCGCCGGTCTCCGAGCGCAGCAGCTGCATCTCGATCGCGCGCTGGCCGTTGGCGCGGGCGCGCACCTGGCCGTCGCGGTGGCGCAGGTCGAGGGTGGCAATGTCGCCCAGGGTCAGGCGTCCCAGTTCGCCGTCGCCGCGCAGGACCAGGCGTTCGAAGCTGACGATGTCGCGGGCCTGCTCCAGGCTGCGGATCTGGCGCGCGGTGTCGTCGCGGCCCGCCGAGCCGGCTGGCAGGTCCTGTGCCATCGCGCGGATCTGCTCGCCGATGTCCGCCAGCGTCATGTCCAGGCGATAGAGTGTGGCCGAGGGCACCTGGATGGCCATCTCGTCTTCGGTCAGGCCGGTGAACTCGATGCGCGCGATCCCGGTATCCAGCAGCTCGCGCTCGAACTGGCGCGCGAGGATGCGCAGCTGCTGCGGGTCGTCGGGGCCGGTCAGCAGCAGCCGTGCCACCGGCTCGTAGCGGATCACCCGGGTGACCACCGGGGTCTCGGCGGCTTCCGGCAGGTTGCGCTGCTGGTTCACGCGGTCGTTGACCTGCTCCAGCGCCAGGGTCATGTCGGTCCCGGCCTCGAATTCCATGGTCACCACGCCGATGCCCAGTGCCGAGGTGGAGGTCATGTTGCGCAGGCCGTCCACCGTGCGCAGGTCCTGCTCCAGCGGGTCGACGATGGCGCGCTCGACATCCTCCGCGCTGGCCCCGGTCCAGGGTACTTCCACGGTGATGAAATCGAGCTCGAAGTTGGGGAAGAACTGGGTGTTCAGCTTGGTCAGGGCAAAGGCCCCGGCCAGCAGCATCAGCGCGATCAGCAGATTGGCCGCGAGGCGGTGTTCCAGGAACAGCTGGATCGGCCCGCGTGGGGGCCGGTCAGGGTCCTGCGCGCCGCCCCCGGGCATCGGCTGTCCGGATGCCGGCGAGTTGCCGGGTTCCGCTTCGCTCATCGACCGGAATCCTGCTGTTCCACCTCGACCCGCAGGCCATCGACGGCATTCGGCAGGCGCGTGGCGATCAGGGTGTCGCCGGCGGCGATGGCGTCACTGCGGATCAGCGCGAGGGTATTGCCGTCCGCATCGATGAAATCGCCCAGGCGCTCGACCTGCAGCGACTCCAGGCGCCCGTCGACCACTCGGAACACGCGGTCACGCCAGAACAGGGACTCGAATGGCACCGCGAGGCTGTCGGGTTCCTCCGGCAGTTGCAGGCGCAGTTCGACAAAACGGTTCAGCGGGAGTTGTTCGCCCCCGGAGCGCACCTCGAACACCCCGCGCATCCCGGCATCGCCAGTGCGGGTCTCGCCCTCCAGGCGCACCAGTTCGGTCTCGACCGTGTGGCCGGCGACCTGGGCAAGGGCGGGCAGGGGTGTGTCCCCCTGCAGCAGGCGTTCGACCCGGGCGATCAGGTGTTCCGGGAGGCTGGCGCGGATCTCCAGGTCATCCACCGCGAACAGGCGCAGCAGCGGGTCTCCCGGTCGGGCGCGCTCGCCCGCGGCGACGTCGACCTCCACGATACGTGCGTCGAAGGGCGCGCGAATGGTCGTGCGTTCCAGGTCGATCTCGGCCTGGGACTCGGCGGCGCGGGCACGTGCCAGGCGGGCCTCGGCCTGGGCCCTGCGCATCGGGGCGTCGGCCACGGCCTGCTCGCGGTTGTCCACGGTGATGCTGGCCTGCTGCAGCCGCTCGCGGGCGGCATCGAGATCCGATTCCGAGCCAAGGTTGCGCTCGCGCAGGTCGCGGGCGCGCTCCAGGCCGCGTTCGGCGATCGCCAGGAGTTCGCGCTCGCGCTGCAGGGCCTCGCGGTCGAAGCGGGCACGCAGTTCCTCGCTTTCGACCGCGCCCTCCAGCTCGCGGCGCTCGGCCTCGCGCTGGTCCAGCAGCAGCCGGGCCTCGCGCGGGTCGATCTGCACCAGCGTGTCGCCGGCGGCCACGCGCTGGCCGGCGCGCGCCGGCACGGCTTCGATCTCGCCCTCCACCGCGGCGCGCAGCTGGGCATCGCGGGCGGAGCGGCTGCGCCCGTTGAGGATCACCCCCGGCCGGTGCGTCCCGGGCTCGGCGGTCACGCCCTGTACCGGCCAGGTGCGCTCGCTGGCCTCCGGCGGCGGCGCCTCGGGCCCGGTCGCGCGCAGGACCATGAAGCCCACCACGGCGACGGCGAGGATCAGGACGGGAAGAAGGGCTCGGCGGAGGGCGCGCGGCATGGACGTCTCGTTTGTGGCTTGGCAGTTCGGTGGGGCGGGTGCGGCCCGTCGCTTGGAGGCACCTGCGGGCCGGAGGTTCCCTTCGCGGGCGTTATCGTACCACCGCGGTTTGTGGGGGAACCCCCGCGGTTGCGGTCGGTCCCCAGGGAAACACTGATGAATGTACACGCTCGCGCTCGAGTCGCTTTTGCGTGCGAACAAGGCGCGGTGACTGCCGTGCAGTCATTCTGCACAAGGGAGCCGCAACGCCGTTCCCACGCAAAAGAGGCCGAGCCCCTCCGGGGTTGGCGCCCCAGGTTCCCCGATCCTGCGTTGCGCCGCTAGCAGGTAGAACCACTACCCGCTGCACGACGCGCCTTGTCTCGGAAAACCTGGGGTGCCAACGCGAGCGTGCACATTCATCAGTGTTTCCCTTGTGTGTCAATATTACGTTTTGCTTAAATGAGGTGAAAGGTCATGAAAGGATCCAGGCTGTTTCCGGCAGTGTTGCTGACGACCACCCTTCTGGCGGGCGGCGCGGTCGCACCGGCGCTGGCCGACGCGCCCGAGGTCTGCGAGTGCCGGGCGGGCCTCGAGATGGAGGGGACGCCCTGGATTCGGCTGATGCCGGGTGACATGACCGGCGGCTACTTCGTCCTGCGCAACCATGGCGAACAGGACCTCCGGATCGTCGCCGCGCAGGCGCCGATCTCCGAGGTGGTGGAACTGCACGAGCATGCCCACGTGGACGGGGTGATGCGCATGCGCCAGGTCGAGGGGCTGGACCTCCCGGCGGGCGAGACCCTGGTGCTGGAGCCCGGTGGCCTGCACCTGATGTTCATCGGGCTGCACGAGCCGCTGACGGCCGGCGACTGGATCCCGGTGACCCTGGAGTTCGCGGATGGCGAGACCATGGAGATCCATGCCCGCGTACAGCGTGGCGAGGGTGCCAGTGGCGGCCATTCGGGTGGCCACATGATGGAGGGTGACGCCCCTGGCATGGGTGCCGAAGGCGGACACCACGGGCACTGAGGCCCGGGGCTTGCCCGACTACTGATTGGCGGGCCGGTTCGGGATCTGGATGTCGGCATCCGCGCGCAGCGTCTCCAGGAATTCCTGGATGGCGCGGCTTTCGAGGATCTCGACCAGTTCGGCGCGCACGGCATTCAGTTCCGGCACCTCGATTTCGCGGGTCTCCTCCAGACGGATGAGGTGCCAGCCAAAGCGGCTTTCGACCGGCTCCGCGGTGGTTTCACCCGGCTCCAGGGCCACGGTGGCGTCGCTGAACGCGGGGACCATCTGCTCCGGAGAGAACCAGCCCAGCTCGCCGCCGCGGGCGGCCGAGCCGGGGTCGATGGAATGGGCCTCGGCCAGTTCGCCGAAGTCCGCGCCGTCGTCCAGCTCCGCGAGGAGTTCGCGGGCCTGCTGTTCCTCTTCGACCAGGATATGGCGGGCGCGGTACTCGGTGCCGCGCATCTGCTCAACCTGGCGTTCGTACTCCGCCTCGAGGTCGTCGCGGGTGATCTCCAGCTCTGCGGTGATGCGTTCCATCAAAAGCGAGGCCAGCAGGTTGGTCTCCACCATGCGCAGGATCCGCCGGGTCTCGGCATCGGTATCCAGGCCGCGGTTGACCGCCTCCTGGCGCAACAGCTCCAGGCTGATCAGCTCTTCCAGCGTGCCATCACCCTCGGCCAGGCCCGGGTCCTCGTCCATGCCGGAGTAGGTAAACAGGTCGGCCCGGGTGATGGGCTCGCCGTTGACGAGGGCGACGGTGTCGACGTCGTCGGTATCGGTGGTGATCGCGTCCGTTTCGGCATCCGGTGCGGGCGCCTCCTGTGCGTCGCAGGCGACCAGCACACCGGCGAAGGCCAGGGTGGCGAGCGTGGTGGCAAGGGGACGAAGTCGCATCAGAACACCTGCTTGAAGGGGCGTACGTCGACCGCGGTGTACACGCCGGCCGCGACGTAGGGATCGGCGTCGGCCCACGTGCGGGCGGCTTCCAGGGACGGGAATTCCGCGACGATCAGGCTGCCGGTGAAGCCGGCCGGGCCGGGGTCGTTGCTGTCGATGGCGGGAAACGGGCCGGCCAGGACCAGCCGGCCGTCGTCGCGCAGGGCCTGCAGCCGGGCGACGTGTTCGGGCCGCGCGGCGAGGCGGGCATCCAGCGAGTCGGGGGCGTCCTGGCCCTGGATCATGTACAGCATGGGGTGTTCTCCTTGATTTTGGGTGCATCGTAACCGATCACTGGCCGCGCCTCGCGCTCCGGGTTCGCAGTTTTCCCCTTTCCGCGCGGGCGGCCCGTGCGCGTTCTTATGGGCGTGGCGGCGGATGCGCTACACTGCGCAGCCGATCCCCGCGTCGAATCGATCCATGATCTCGATCCACCCCGAAAACCCCCAGCCCCGGCTGATCCGGCAGGTCCTGGACCGGCTCCAGGACGGGGCCGTGATCGCCCTGCCGACGGATGCCTGCTATGCCCTGGCCTGCCTGCCGGGGGACAAGACCGGGGCGGACCGGATCCGCCGTATCCGCCAGGTGGACGAGACCCATCATCTGACCCTGCTGTGTCGCGATCTCTCCGAGCTGGGCGTGTACGCGAAGGTGGACAACAGCGCGTTTCGCCTGATGAAGGCGCTAACGCCGGGGCCCTACACCTTTATCCTGCCTGCCACCCGCGAGGTGCCGCGGCGTCTGCAGCACCCCAAGCGGCGCACCATCGGGCTGCGTGTGCCGGCTAGTCCGATCCTGTCGGCGTTGCTGGCGGAGCTCGGATCACCGCTGATGTCGGCGACCCTGCAGCTCCCCGGGGACGAGAACCCGCTGAGCGAACCCTGGGAGATCGAGGATCGCCTGGGCAAGGTGGTGGATCTGGTGGTCGATGGCGGGGCCGGGACCCTGGAGGCGACCAGTGTGCTGGACCTGACCGGTGATGCCCCCGAGGTGATCCGTCACGGGATGGGCGATGTGGGATTTCTGGATGAATAGCCCCGGCCGCATACCGAGGCTACGGCGCGGCACGGCCGCAGGGAGGCGCAATGCGTAAGTGGGTGGTTCTGGCCGTGGTCGTGCTGGCGGTGGCCGCTGTGTGGCCGGTCGTGGTCGGCAAGCAGGTGGAGGGTACCGTTGCCGGAACGCACGAGGCCCAGCTGGGCGAGGTGCAGTTGCGCCACGAGATGCTTGAATACGAACGCGGCTACCTGGGCGCCAGCGGCCGCAGCCAGCTGATCCTGGAAGACCCCGACGGGCGCTTCGAGATCCCGCTGGTGCACGATATCCGTCACGGTCTGCTCGGGGCGCGCGGCGATTCGTTCGTGGATCTCGATACCCTGGCAGCGCCGGACGATTCCCTGCTCGGCCATCTGCTGCGCTCGCTGGATCTGCAGGTGCATTCGCGCTCGGGGATCGGCGGTGGCGTGACGACCCGCGTTGCGTTCGACGACCTGCGCATGGACCTGATGAGCGTGCCCGAGGTGGCCGAGCATGCCGCCACGGTGGGTGGCCCGCTGTGGCTGGATCTGGCGGCCGGCCAGGGTCGGTTCGCCTGGTCGGCCGAGCAGATCCTGGTGAGCCTGGATCTGCCGGAGCTGAGGCTGTCGGACGACACCTTCGTCTGGGAGGCGCAGGACGCCCGCTATGCCACGGTGTTCGAGGCCGACGCCGACGAGGTCTTCGGGCGCCTGCCGGACTACGAGGGCGGCCTGGCGGCGTCCGTGGTGGAGCTGCGCGAGGGCGAGGCGAGTCGGCTGCGGATCGAGCGCCCGCGTCTGGATGCCTTCCAGCAGACCAACAACGACCGCATGGACTCGCGCCTGCGCCTGCAGGTCGAGCAGGCGCGCATGGACGATGGCGCCGGGGATGCGCTGACGCTGAGCGCCCTGGACCTGCAGGCGGGCATCCTGCGCTGGGATCGTCCCAGCCTGCTGCAGTTGCTCGGCGAACTGGAATCGATCGAGGCGCGTGGCATCAAGGGCGAGCAGCGCACTGCCCTGATCGGCGCGGCGATGATCGACGCCGTCGGCGGGATGATCGAGCACCGCCCGGTGGTCGAGCTCAAGGCATCGCTGAACGAGGAGCCGGCGCGTCAGGTCGCGCTGGACACCGAACTGGGGCTGTACGGCACGCAACAGACCTTCGCTACCCGTCCGCTGGAGACGCTGCGGCTGGACAGCGAACTGCGACTCGGGCTGGAATGGGTGGCCGAATTCGACGCCGCCTATCCCGATATCGACCTGGATGCACAGCTGCACGCGCTGGCGGCCGACGGCTGGCTCCGCCGCGATGCCGAGGCCGGGTACTGGCACAGTACGCTGGCCATGGCGGACGGCCGGGTGCATATCAACGACGTGGATCGCACGGCCATGCTGCTGGCGATGCTGTTCGCCTTTTCCGGCGGCATGTTCTGAGACGACTGACCGGGCGTGGATGCGCCCGTTTCCTGACAGGAAGGGATTGATTCCGTGAGCAGCAATCAGGGTAGCAACCAGCGTGTGCTCTCCGGCATGCGCCCCACCGGGCGCCTGCATCTGGGCCATTATCACGGTGTGCTGAAGAACTGGATCGAGTTGCAGCACAACTACGAGTGCTTCTTCTTCGTCGCCGACTGGCATGCGCTGACCACCCACTACGAGGACCCCGGTGACCTGCAGCAGCATGTGACCGAGATGGTCATCGACTGGCTGGCGGCGGGTGTGAGCCCCGGGTCCGCGACACTGTTCGTGCAGTCGCGCGTGCCCGAGCATGCCGAGCTGCATCTGCTGCTGTCGATGATCACGCCGCTGGGCTGGCTGGAACGGGTACCGACCTGGAAAGACCAGCAGGAACAACTGCGCGAGAAGGATCTGGCGACCTACGGCTTCCTCGGCTACCCGGTGCTGCAAAGCGCGGACGTGCTGGCCTACCGCGCCGGCATGGTCCCGGTGGGCGAGGACCAGGTATCGCACCTGGAAGTCACGCGCGAGATCGCGCGGCGCTTCAACCACCTCTACGGCCGCGAGCCGGGCTTCGCGGAGAAGGCGGAGGCCGCTGCCGACAAGATGGGCAAGAAGGCCGCCAAGCGTTACCGCGACCTGCGCAAGCGCTACCAGGAGCAGGGCGAGGACGAGGCCCTGGAGGTGGCGCGGGCGATGCTCGAGTCGCAGCAGAACATCTCGCTGGGGGACCGTGAGCGCCTGTTCGGCTACCTCGAGGGGGGCGGCAAGATTATCCTGCCGGAACCGCAGGCGCGTCTGACCCCGGCCTCGAAGATGCCGGGGCTGGACGGGCGCAAGATGTCCAAGAGCTACGGCAACACCATCAGCCTGCGTGCCGAGCCGGCCGAGGTGGAGAGCCTGATTCGCACCATGCCCACCGACCCTGCGCGGGTGCGGCGCACGGACCCCGGCGATCCGGCCAAGTGCCCGGTGTGGGATCTGCACAAGGTCTACACCAGCGAGAGTCAGCGTGAGGAACTCTACACCGGCTGCACCACGGCCGGTATCGGCTGTCTGGACTGCAAGCGGCCCCTGATCGAGGCGGTGCAGGCGGAGCTGGAGCCGATCCAGCAGCGCGCGAAGGAATACGCCGAGGACCCCGCGCTGGTGCGGTCCATCATCGTCGAGGGCTCCGAGGCGGCCCGCGAGGAGGCGCGCGAGACCCTGGAAGAGGTGCGCCGGGCCATGGGGCTGGACTACCTGCGATGAGCCCGGGGCATGGATCCGCACGCTGAAGCGAACGGTGACCTCGAGCGCCCCGCGACGGTCGAGACGGGCGCGGACGGGGAGGTGCTTTATCGCGTGCATGGCGAGCCGGTGGCCGAGCTGCCGGCCGATCTCTACATCCCGCCCGATGCCCTGGAGGTCTTTCTCGACTCCTTCGAGGGGCCGCTGGACCTGCTGCTGTACCTGATCCGGCGGCAGAACCTCGACATCCTGGCGATCCCCATCGCCGAGATCACCCGCCAGTACATGGCCTACATCGAGGTGATGCGGGCCCTGCGCCTGGAGCTGGCCGGCGAATACCTGGTGATGGCCGCGCTGCTGGCCGAGATCAAGTCGCGCATGCTGCTGCCGCGGCCGCAGGAGGCCGAGGCGGACGAGGACGCCGACCCGCGCATGGCCCTGATCCGTCAGTTGCAGGAGTACGAACAGTTCAAGACCGCGGCCGAGCGCC
This sequence comes from Thioalkalivibrio sp. ALE25, assembly GCF_000377285.1. Taxonomy (NCBI): domain Bacteria; kingdom Pseudomonadati; phylum Pseudomonadota; class Gammaproteobacteria; order Chromatiales; family Ectothiorhodospiraceae; genus Thioalkalivibrio; species Thioalkalivibrio sp. ALE25. The sequence continues at coordinate 142,931 of NZ_KB897929.1, forward strand.
TGGATGCCCTGCCGCGCATGGACCGTGACGTGTTCGCCGCGGGCGCCAGCGTCGAGGCACTGGAGGGCCCGCCGCCCCCGGCCCCGAGCATGGACGAGCTGATGGAGGCCCTGGCCGCGGTGATGCACCGCGCCAGTCTGATGGCGCATCACCATATCTCCACCGAGCAGTTGTCCGTGCGCGAGCGTATGTCCAGCATCCTCGACAGCCTGCACCCCGAGCGCTTCACGGATTTCGTGGCCCTGCTGCTGGCTGCCGAGGGGCGCCAGGGCGTGGTGGTATCGTTTCTGGCGGTGCTGGAGCTGACCAAGGCGGGCCTGGTCGAATGGGGCCAGAGCGAGCCCTACAGCCCGATCCGGCTGCGCCGGCGCGGGGCGGCCGTAGACGATGAGGGGGGAGAGCCGGCGTGAGCGACACGATGGATTCAACGATCCACGCACCCGTGGCGGCCGCGGATGACGATCAGCTGCGGGCCGTCGAGCTGGCGGTGGAGGCGGTACTGTTCGCGGCCGCCGAGCCCGTCGCCCCCCGCGACCTGAAGGCGGCCTGTGAGGACCTCGGCGAGATCGATCAGGCGTTGCTTGAACAGGCGCTGGGCCGTCTTGAGGAGCGCTACCGGGACCGCGCCATTGAACTGGTTCGGTCCGCCGGGGGCTATCGCTTCCGCGTGCGCTCGCGTTTCTCCGCCACCGTACAGGCGGCTCAGCCCGAACGCCCGGCGCGCCTGTCGCGGGCGCTGCTGGAGACGCTGGCGATCATCGCCTACCGCCAGCCGGTCACGCGCGCGGAGATCGAGGCCGTGCGCGGCGTGGCGGTCAGCTCGGGCATCATGCGCACGCTGCAGGAGCGCGAATGGGTGCGCGTGGTGGGGCACAAGGAGGTCCCCGGACGGCCCGCGCTGTATGCGACCACGCGCGGCTTTCTGGACGACCTGGGGCTCAAGCGCCTGGAGGAGCTGCCGCCGCTGGACCAGATCCGCGATCTGGCCGACGTGGCGTCGGACGCGGGGCTGAGCCTGGCACCGCCGGAAGCGGAAGAAGACACTGGCCCGGGCACGAACCAGCGGCTGGATTTCGACGTCGCAGACGCCGAGCCGGAACCGGACTCCCGGTCCGGCTCAGCCCATAGTTAGCACTGGGCCGTTTCGGCCGCCTCGGGGCAGTCGTGCTGCACCAGACGGTTCTCGGCCAACCACTCCATGATGCCGTCGGTCACGTTGTAGAGGTTGTCGTAGCCGAGACCGTCCGCCAGCGCGCGGGCGAGGGCGCTGGTCCGGTTGCCCACGCGGCAGATCAGCACGACCTCTTCGTCCGGGTCCACCAGGTCGGTGAAGCGTTGCCCGAACTCCGGATGCAGGTCGCCGTTCTCATCGAAAGCGGTAATGCGATGGCTGCCCTCGATCACGCCGGTCTCCGCCCACTCGTCCGGCCGGCGGATGTCGACGATTGTCGCGCCTTCCTCGATCTTCTCCGCCAGTCCCTCGTTGTCCAGGCCACTGAAGGGCGCCCGCTCGACCTCCAGCACCTCGACCTCGAAGCGCAGCGTGGCGTTGGACGGGATGATGTTGCCCGCGCCGCGTTCGCCGTAGCCAAGCTCCGGCGGGATCACGATCTCGCGCTTGCCACCCTCGCGCATGCCCATCACCCCCTGTTCGAAGCCGGGGATGACCTGGCCCCGGCCCAAGGTCAGCGCGAACGGTGTACCGGACTCGCGACTGGAGTCGAACACGCTGCCGTCGTCTTCCAGGGTCCCGGTGTAATGCAGGATCGCCGTGTCGTGGCGAACGATTTCGGGACCCTCCCCGCGTTCCACCTCGTGAATTTCGATGGAGGGCTCGGATTCCGCACCGGCGGTTCCCGTGACCATCAGGGCCGCAACCAGCGCAGCCGAAAATATAACAATAGGGGTATATACGAACTGATGAATTCGGTTCTTCATTATGTAGATTCCGCTAATATTAAAAATTTGTGATCATTCTTTATTGTCAGTCACTTGCAGTGTCGTTGTGGTCGGTATTCTACACCGTATTCCGAGCCCCGAATACAGGTGTTAGAGGAGGCATTCTGGAATCCGTAAAAAATCCCGATCTTTTATTGCAGGTTTTTAGAGGATGTACTAAAACTGCACTCGGCTGTCCCAGGGAGAGAGGGGCAGCACATGCGATTTCGATCCGAAGTACAAGCCGGAGGCTGGCAAATGACAGACCACAAGAATGACCATACCGAGCTGGAAAACAAATCCGAAGAAGCGATCAAGGAAACCGGGGAGCTGACCGAGACGGGCGCGGCCCGTCGTAGCTTCCTGGGCAAACTGGGCAAGGGCGGCGCCGCCCTGGCCGTGTTCGGCATGGGGGCGGAAACCGCCATGCAGACCATGTTCAACCGCAGCACCCTGTCGAGCGCCGTCGCCGCCGGCATCGAGGGCTTCCACGTGGACGGCAAGGTGGACGGGTTCATCTGGCTGAATGATCGCCCGATCAACGGCGAGCTGCCGCCGCACCTCCTGCACGACGAGGTCACCCCGTTCCCCAACATGTTCATCCGCAACAACGGTGTCCCGCCGGAAAAGGCCGGCATCGATGCCGCGGCCTGGACACTCACCGTGCACGGTGAGGCGGCAAATCAGGAGAAGTCCTACACGATCGCCGACCTCAAGGAGAAGTTCGAGCACCACACCCTGCAGATCTGGATCGAGTGTGGCGGCAATGGCCGTGCCGCATTCTCGCCGTCTCCGCGCGGTAACCAGTGGGATCTGGGTGCGGTCGGCTGCCCGACCTGGACCGGTGTGCGCCTGCGCGACGTGCTGGAAGACGTCGGCTACGACGCGGACAAGGCCGTGTACATCGGTTACAAGGCGGGCGATGCCCACCTCAGCGGTCGCGACGACCTGGACGCCCTGTCCCGTGGCTGCCCGATGCGCAAGGCCCTGGAGGACGAGACCCTGATCGTCTGGGCGATGAATGGCGAGGACATCCCGGAACAGCACGGCTACCCGCTGCGCCTGATTACGCCTGGCTTCCCGGGTTCCGCCAGCGGCAAGTGGCTGACCGAGATCCTGGTGCGCGACCGCGAGCATGATGGTCAGGGCATGACCGGCCACAGCTACCGCGTGCCGCGTCATCCGGTGGAGCCGGGTGCTGACGTGCCGAACGAGGACATGGTCGTCCTCGAGGAAATGCCGGTGAAGTCGCTGATCACGTATCCGCAGACCGGCGTCGAGACCTCCGCTGGCAGCACGCTGAAGGTCGAGGGCAAGGCGTGGGATGGCTACGGCGATGTCGAGGAGCTCCACGTGTCGACCGACTACGGGGTGACCTGGCAGAAGGCCGACCTGAAGCGGCCGGTCAACAAGTTTGCCTGGCAAACCTGGGAGGCAGACATCGAGTTCCCCGAGCAGGGTTTCTATCAGGTGTGGGCCGTGGCCACCAACAGCAAGGGCGACCGTCAGCCGATGGTGCTGCCGGGCTGGAACCCGCGCGGTTACGGCAACAACAAGGCCCACCACATCGATGTCCGAGTCAAAGCGTAAGGAGCACTAATGAAGTCGAAGATGGTCCTGTTGTTGCCGGCCATCCTCGGCCTCCTCTGGGTGGCGCCCGCGATCGCGGGCGACCACGTCGAGGCCGCCGAGGAGTACGAGACCGATCCGGAAACCGGCCTGCTCAAGGCCCCGGGGTTCGATACCGTCAAGAATAATTGCACGGTCTGCCACTCGGCCCGGTTGTTCACGAGCCGCGGGTACACCCGCAAGATCTGGCTGGAACAGATCCGCTGGATGCAGGACACCCAGGGGCTCTGGGAGTTTTCTCCCGAAGTGGAGGAAGAGATCCTGGACTACCTGGAAACCTACTACCCACCGAGTTGATCCTGACACGGTGATGACGAAACGCCCCGGCTGGTCCGGGGCGTTTTTTTGTGGCCTCACTGCATGTTGGCAGGGCGTCGCGCGGGTCGGCGGAAGCGCCTCGGGGATCCGGCTATCCGGCGTTGGCGGGTGTGATTGCCCAGCAGCGATGGGGAGGCGGCGGACGGCGGAAATCCTCGTCCAGGGTCTCGCGGGTGATGTCGCGGGCAACGAGCCCGGTCAGCGCCGCGTGGTCCAGCTCGAAGCGGCGACGGTTGGTAGAGAAGTACAGCACGCCATCCGGGGTGAGCAGGCGCGCCGCCGCAAGGATCAGCGGCACATGATCACGCTGGACCTCGAAGTCATCCTCGGTGCGCTTGGAGTTGGAGAAGGTGGGCGGGTCCAGAAAGATCCGCTCGAAGACCATGCCGGGCATGTCGGTGGCGCCCTCCAGCCAGCGCACCACGTCCTCGCGCAGTAGCGTGTGGGTGCCCGGAAGGCGACGGCTGCGGCCATCGCGGATCTCGGCCTCCAGGCCATTGGCGCGGAAGTTCGCCTCGGCCCATTCCAGGTAGGTATTGGACAGGTCCACGGACACGGTCTGGCGTGCGCCCCCCACCGCGGCATGCACGCTGACCGCGGCGGTGTAGCAGAACAGGTTCAGCAGGCGCAGGTCGCGGCATTCCTGCTGCAGTCGCAGGCGCATCGGGCGGTGGTCCAGGAACAGCCCGGAATCCAGGTAGGCATCCAGGTCCACCCGCAGGCGGCAGCCGTGTTCGACCACCGTGAAGGGCGCGGCCTCGGCGGCCTCGGCGCGCTGGTACTGCGAGCGCCCCTTCTGGGTCCGGCGTTGCTTGTAGTGCAGGTGTGCGGGTTCGACGCCGGTGACCTCCAGGGTGGCGGCCAGTGCGCCGCGCAGGCGGGCCTCGGCTCGGGCGGGCTCGACGCTGGCGGGGGCGGCGAACTCCTGCACATGCAGATGCAGCGTCCCGTCTTCCGCCTCGTAGCGGTCAATCTGCAGGGGATATTCGGCCAGGTCGGAATCGTAGATGCGGTAGCAGGTGATGCCCTGGCGCCGCGCCCAGCGGGTCAGGTGACGCAGGTTCTTCTGCAGCCGGTTGGCGAAGTCCGGCGCCGGGTCAGCCGGCGGTTCCTCGCGCCGATGGATCTCGAACTGGAGCAGGTGGCAGGCGAGGGTGCCGTTGTAGAAGCGGTGCTTGTGGCTGGCGCGCAGACCCAGGCGCTGCGAGTCGGTGGTGTCCGCGACCAGCAGGGCGGCATGCCAGCCGCCAAACGCGCTGCGCAGGCGCTCGCCCAGCAGGCTGTAGAGCTTGATCAGCTCCGGTGTGTTGCCGATGCGTTCGCCGTAAGGCGGGTTGCTCACCAGCATGCCGTGATCGGCCGGGGGCTCCAGGGTCAGGGCATCGGCCTGATCGAAGCGCGTGCAGTCGTCCACACTCGCGGCCCGGGCCGCCTTGCGGGCGGCGGCCACAGCGCCCCGGTCGCGGTCGCTGCCCAGCAGGGGCGGGCCCTGCCAGGGGCGCACGGTATCGCGAGCCTCGGCCAGGCAGCGGTCCCAGAGCTCCGCATCATGGCCGGACCAGCCCCGGGCCCGGAATCCCGCGCGCAGCAGCCCCGGTGCGGTACGGGTCGCCATCAGCGCCGCTTCGATCACCAGCGTCCCGCTGCCGCAGAACGGGTCGAGGAACGGCGCGTCCGGATGGGCCTCCAGGTGCTCCGGCCAGCCGGCGCGAATCAGCAGCGCGGCGGCCAGGTTCTCGCGCAGCGGGGCCTGGCCGCCCGCGCCGCGATAGCCGCGCCGGTGCAGGCCCCCGTTACCGATGTCCAGGCTCAGCTGCGCCTGCCGACCCTGCAGTTGCAGCAGTACGCGTACGTCCGGGTCGGCCGCGTCCACGTCGGGGCGTTCGCCGGTGGCGGCGCGAAAGGCGTCGGCGATGCCGTCCTTCACCCGCACCCCGGCGAAATGGGTATGCCGGACGTGCGAACTCTTGCCCGTCACGTCCACCGCGAAGGTGGCCTCGAGACCGAACAGGGCGGGCCAATCCAGGGCCCGGCTGGCGGCGTGGCAGGCATCGCCGTCGGGTTCGTCGAAACGGGCCAGGGGCAGCAGGATGCGGCTGGCCACCCGGCTGCCGAGCAGGCAGCGGTACAGCGTGGCAAGGTCCGCCCGGAAGTGGATGCCGGCGCGGTCCTCGCGCAGGTCCGTCGCGCCGAAGCCCTCCAGCTCCCGCGCGACCAGCGGGGCCAGCCCGCCGGCGGCGGTTGCGAGATACGTGCGGGTTGTGGCCGCCGGGTCGTAGGGCAGGATCGTGTCGTCGGCAGGGGTGTCGGTCATTGCGGGCTCGGACAGGCAGGGCGGGAAGGCCGCTTATTCTGGCACACCCGGCGGCGCGTTCGGCCCCTCAGCGCAGCAGGCGGCGGCGGATCAGGAAGGTCGCGAGGACGATGGCGCCGCCGCCGTAGGCGGCGATCACCGTCAGATGCGGCAGCCAGGCGTCCGGCCAGGCGCCGGTCATCAGCGGGCGGACGATCTCGAGCACATGCGCCAGCGGCAGGGCCAGCGCCAGGCCCTGCACCCAGCCGGGCAGCTCGGTGAGCGGGAAGAACACACCGGAGAGCAGGAGCATGGGGGTTACCGCCAGAGTGAAGTAGTAGAGGAAGAAGTCGTAGCTGCGCGCCAGCGCGGTGATCACCAGCGCCAGCGCGCCGAAGGTGAATGCGGCCAGGAAGATCACCGGCAGCGCGAGCAGTGCGCGGGCATCGCTGACCAGCCCCAGCAGGCTGGCGACGACCAGGATGGTGATGGCGCTGACCAGGCCCTTGGTCGCCGCCCAGACGGCCTCGGCGAAGACGATGTCGTCGAGCGTGAGCGGCGTGGCGAGCATGCCCAGCCAGGTGTTCTGCTCCGCCATGCGGGTGTAGGCGGAATACATGCCCTCGAAGCTGGCGGTGAACATCGCGGAGGAGCAGATGATGCCGGAGGCGATGAACACCATGTAACTCATGCCGTCGAGGTCGCCGACCAGGCTGCCGAAACCGTAGCCAAACGCCAGCAGGTACAGGATCGGCTCGCCGAAGTTGCCGAGCATCGACGGCACGATCAGCTTGCGCCAGACCAGCGCATTGCGCCGCCAGACGGCGACGAAGCGCAGGCTGGGACGGGGCAGCAGGGGCATCGCGGGATGGGCCATCAGTCGCGCAGCTCGTGTCCGGTGAGTTTCAGAAAGACGTCTTCCAGGTCGGCCTCGCGCAGGGTGGGCTCGTGGCCGAGCGCGCGCAGGCGTTCGCGCAGGCGGTCCGGCTCGGTCGTGTAGACCAGCCAGGTATCGGCCACCTGGTGGGCGCGGTCCTTCGCCCCCAGTTCGCGCTGCAGCACATCGCCGGCCCCGGCCCCGCCGACGGTCAGCACCCAGGGTTCGATGTGCTCGGCGATCAGACGGCTGGGGGCGTCACAGGCGATGATGCGGCCGTGGTCGATGATCGCGATGCGATCGCACAGCTCCTGGGCCTCCTCCATGTAGTGCGTGGTCAGCACCAACGTGACCCCGGAGGCGCGCAGCGCCCGCAGCTGGCGCCACAGGTGATGGCGGGCCTGCGGGTCCAGCCCGGTGGTGGGTTCGTCCAGGACGACCACCTCCGGCTCGTTGATCAGGGCGCGTGCCAGGGTCAGGCGTCGCTTCATGCCGCCGGACAGGGCGTCGATACGCGCGCCGCGCTTGTCGTTCAGGTTGACCTGCTCCAGCAGCCGGTCAATGCGCGCCTCCACCGTTGGTCCGGCCAGGCCGAAGTAGGCAGCGTAGGTGCGCATGTTCTCGATCACGGTGAAGTCGGGGTCGAGGGTGTCGAACTGCGGCACGATGCCCAGTCGTTCGCGCACGGCGCGTTCGCCCTCGGGCATCGGCAGGCCCAGGACCTCGACCCGGCCACCGTCGATCGGGGTCATGCCGAGCAGCATGCGCAGGGTGGTGGTCTTGCCGGCCCCATTGGGGCCCAGCAGCCCGAAGAATTCGCCCGGAGCGATCTCCAGATCCACGCCGTCGACCACGTGGATGCCGTCGTAGGTCTTGCGGAGCTGGTCGATACGGATCGCGGACATGGCGGGACTCGCGGCGAAGGGGTGCGCATACCATACCGGTTCGGGTGCCTGCCCCCAATGTCCCGGTGCCGCGCCATGAAAAAGGCCCGGATCGTTCGATCCGGGCCGGTCGTTCTGATACCGCTGCCGGCGTTACGGACGGCTGTAGGTATAACCCTGGTGCTGCAGCCAGGAAATATGGGCCACGCCGCTGGGGATCACGTCGTCCTCGGAGGCATCGAACAGCTCGTCCAGTGCGATGTTGCGCCCGCGCAGGGTGTTCGCGCAGACCTGGAACTCCACGTCCTGCATCTTCAGGTTCTCGATGCGCCCGCGCAGGTTCTCGTTGGTCATCGCGGTCTGGAGCAGGCCGAGGCCATCGCCATGCATGACGACCTTGATGTCCATGTTCTCGGCGCCGACCGCGTTGATGTGGTTCTGGATGTTGCCCATCGCCGCCATGTAGCGCCGTTCGTCATCGTAGTTCACGTGGTAGACGACCTTGTGATAGCCATAGTCGAAGTCGCCCGCGGCGGCCAGGCCGGGGAGGCTCAGCACCATCGCGAGCAAGGCGGGAAGGATCAGTTTCATTGCGTTCATTGCACAGGCTCCTCTCCTGAAACAATCACGAACCCGGGCGGGTCTTGGGTACGCCACGGGGCCTTGCGCCGGGGTTGGCGCGCCGCGACCGGGGGCTTCACTGGGAAGGCGGTCGGCGGCTGTTTATAAGACGCACCGGGCATGCGCCTATTCCCGTCCGGGCGGGCTTGAAGGGGTGTTCTTCGGTTCGGATGGGAGCAAAGAAAAGGGCCCGGGAAGGCCCGGGCCCGAAGCGACGACCGGGAGATGGCGGCCGCCGCGGGGGGAACTTGCCTGAAACGCCTACGGGCGCACGTAGGTGTAGCCCTGCTGCTGCAGATGCGACAGGTGGGCCACGCCGCTCGGGATGATGTCGTCCGCGGAGGCGTCGTAGAGATCATTGGCGATATCGATGTTCCGGCCGACCACGGTGTTGTTGCACACCTGGAAGTCCACGTCCTGCATCTTCAGCTGGTCGACGAAGGCCTTCAGGTCTTCGTTCGACTTGGCGTGCTGCAGCAGGCTGAGCCCGTTTCCATGCATCACTACCTTGATGCTCATGCGGTCGGCGCCAACGGCGTTGATGTGGTTCTGGATGTTGCGCATCGCGCCGATCTGACGCTGTTCGTTGTCGTGGTTTACGTGGTAGACCACTTTCTGTTCGGAGTAGCCGTTGTCGTTGGCCAGGGCGGTGCCCGGCAGGACGAATGCGGCAGCGGCCAGGGCCAGCGGAAGGATGTAGCGTTTTTTCATGATCGGGCTCCTGCTTGTGTTCCCGTGTGTTCGTTGTCGATACGCCCGGGGCGTATGTCGCGCTGCAAGCAGCTGACCGGATCCGGTGGCGGGCTTCCATGCCTTTCGTTTCCGGTTACAGGTAGGACGGGAACTATCCGCGATTATTCCGATCAGAATCTAGATAACTGCCTGATCATATGTAGAAAATTAGAACATTAGGGGATGTTGTTTCGCATGCCCCGGGCGGCGTGCAGGGCCAGGGTCAGGAGTACCAGGCCACCGGCCAGCAGCGTGAAGCGGCCCGGGGCCTCGGCCAGGAACAGCCAGACCCAGAGCGTTCCGAACACCGCCTCCAGGACCAGGAACAGCGCGACCTCGCCGGCCGGCAGGAAACGGGTCGACAGGGCGATCAGCGCGAGTGCCAGCGGGAGCTGGACCAGCCCCATCACGGCGAGTACCGCGAAGCTGTCGAGCGTGATCGCAAGCGGCGAGGCCAGCGGCCAGGCGGTCACGGCCGCCAGCAGCCCGCCCGCCGCGATCACGGCTAGGGAAACACTGATCAATGTTCACGCTCGCGTTGGCACCCCAGGTTTTCCGAGACAAGGCGCGGTGCGCAGCGGGTAGTGGTTCTACCCGCAAGTGGCGCAACGCAGGATCGGGGAACCTGGGGTGCCAACCCCACAAGCCATTGAAAGCAGGGGCTCGGCCGCTTTTGCGCGCGCACAGCGTTGCGGCTCCCTTGTGCAGAATGACTGCACGGCAGTCACCGCGCCTTGTTCGCACGCAAAAGCGACTCGAGCGCGAGCGTGCACATTGATCAGTGTTTCCCTAGGCGATCCACCCGCGGCGAACGCCGCAGCAACGTCAGGTTGATGCCGACCACGAGCGCGGCCATCAGCGCAAGCCCGTCCCCCAGCCAGCCCCCGGCCTCCAGCGACCCGGCAAACACGCCGATGATCCCGCCGAGGCAGACCAGCATCGCGACCCACGTCCGCGGGGGCACCCACTCGCGCAGCAGTACCCCGGAAAACACGGCGGCGAACAGCGGCGAGGCGGCCAGGATCACCACCACGTTGGCCACCGTGGTGTGCAGGATGGCCAGCACGAAGAGGATGGTGGTGGCGGCAAAGCCCGCCGAGACCCAGCCGGCATCCGCGCCGCCCAGGCGCAGGTGGATCCAGGCCCAGCGCCCGTCGAGGACACGCAGCAACAGGGTCAGGGCAAGCGCCATCAGCAGCCCGCGCCAGAAGACGATGTTCATGCCCTGAGTGTCGGCCAGGCGCACCAGCAGCCTGTCGAAGCTGAGCGCCATCACACCGGTGAAGGCGAGCAGCGAGCCGTGCAGGTGTTCACGTTGCATGATTCGGGTCACCCTCCATGTGCCGCTTTTCCAGCGGGGTTGTTACAGTGCGTGGGTACCGTTTTCGGAGTGCCCTATGTCCGCATCCCCCATCCCGCCCGAACTGCAGCCGATCGGGGCCATTGGCCTCGGCATCATGGGCGCGCCCATGAACCGCAACCTCCTGGCCGCCGGGGCCGAAGTTCGTGTCTGGGCACGCCGGCCGGAGACGGCGGAGGCACTCGCGCAGGAGGGGGCGCAGTCGTGCGCGAGCCTCCCGGAGCTGGTTCGCGGCGTGCGGGTTCTGGTGCTGAATGTGTCCGATACGCCGGATGTCGAGGCGCTGATGCTGGGCCCGGACGGCATCCTGGAGCACGCCCGTCCCGGCCTGATCGTGATCGACCACAGCACCATCGACCCGATGCGGACGCGCGCCATCGCGCGCGCGGCCGCCGAACGCGAAGTGACCTTCGTGGATGCCCCGGTCTCGGGGGGCGAGCCGGGTGCCCGCGCCGGTTCACTGAGCCTGATGGTAGGCGGCCCCGCCGCGGTGGTCGAGTCGCTGCGCCCGATCTTCGAGGTCGTGGGATCCACCCTGACGCACGTGGGTGACAGCGGGGCGGGGCAGATCGCCAAGGCCTGCAACCAGCTGGTGGTGGGCGAGACGCTGGTCGCGGTGGGCGAGGCCTTCGCGCTGGCGGAGCAGTCGGGTGTGGATCCGGCCCGGGTCCGCGAGGCGCTGATGGGCGGCTTTGCCAGCTCGCGCATCCTGGAGGTGCATGGCCAGCGCCTGCTGGACGGGGACTTCGAGCCGGGGTTCCAGGTCGGGCTGTATCACAAGGACCTGGGCATCATCGCCGATCTGAGCCGGGACCTTGGGCTCGCGACCGATGGGCTCAAGCCGGTGCGCGAGGCCGTGGATGCAGCGCTTGAGGCCGGGCAGGCCCGGCATGATGTGTCGATCCTCGCCCGCTTCTGCGTGCGCGCCAGCGAACCCGCTTCCTGAGGGGTCAGAGCACGAAGCGCCAGACCAGCCAGGCCAGCGAAAACCCGGCCAGGAAGATGATGCCGGCCCAGGCCAGGGCACGCAGGCCGGGCCCGGGTCGGGCATCCGCCGGCATATCTGGTGACATCACCGCTCGGAAAGTGATCCAGGCGAGGATCGGGGCCGAGAGGAATGACAGGGTGGTCGCGATATCGACGAAGCGTGTGAACTGCTCGCCGGCGAGCCAGATCAGGGTCAACGCCCCGGTGGCGACGATCAGCAGGGCGATGCGATAGCCCCACCATTCCAGCCGGCCCTCGGCGCCCGTGTCCGGGTCGCTGCCCCGGGGCTGGTGGCTGTTCTCGCGCAGCGCGCGCAGGGTGGCCATGATCACTCGAGGGTAGGCGTCGGTCACGGCCAGGGTGGTGGAGAACATCGTGGTCAGCGCCGCGATCGCGATCAGGGAGCGACTCCACTCGCCCAGGCTCTGGGCGTAGAGATCCACCAGCTGCGCCGAGAAGGCGGCCGCCCCCGGGGCGAAGCCGACACCGCTGCCGTACATCAGCAGGGCCCCCAGGAGCATGAACACGAGTGCCAGCGCGGTGGCACCGAAGAAGCCCAGCCGGAAGTCGAACACGGCCTCGCGCACACTGGGGTGATGCCCGGTCATGCGTGCGCGCTCCTGGGTCCAGACCGAATGCCAGGCGGCCACGTCCAGCGGGATCGGCATCCATCCCAGCAACGCCAGCACGAAGGCGAGCCCGGCCAGAGTCCACAGGTTCGACCATTCCCGGGCGCCGGAGAGCGCATGCCAGTCGGGGGCCTCCTGGAACGCCAGGGCGACCGCGACCACGGTGGAGACACTCAGCGCGGCCATGATGATCTTCATGCCCAGATCGAGCCCCTTGTAGGCCTCGACCATCAGGAAGGCGATGCAGGCGGCCAGGATCAGTGCGGAGAGTACGACCATCGACAGGTCCAGCCCGAAGACCAGGGCGAACAGCCCCGCGGTGGTCAGTGTCACCACGGCCTGGATGATGAACAGCGTGCCCAGCGTCACCGCGATGTACAAGCCCAGGGCCCAGTTGCCTAGCCGGTGATAGCCGGTCAGCAGGTTGTGCCCGGTGGCGGCCGCGTAGCGTGGCCCGAATTCCAGAAAGGGGTACTTGAACAGGCAGGCCAGGAGCACGATCGGGATCAGCAGCAGCCCGTATTCGGCGCCGCCACGGGTGGCCTGGACCAGATGCGAGACGCCCACCGCCGCGCCGGCCATCAGCAGGCCGGGTCCGATGGCGGCGCGCAGCGTGGCGCGGGTGGATGCGGTCATGAATCGATGTTTCCTTGATCGGTTGCTGCCGTGCCCGACTGGGGCAGGGCGTCGGTGCTGGCGATGATAATGCGGTCGCGTCCGCTGTTCTTGGCGGCGTACAGGGCCTGGTCGGCGCGGCCCAGCAGCGAATCGGCCGTATCCCCGGGGCGGAAGCTGGCAATGCCGCCGGAGCAGGTCTGGCCGCTGGGCATCGCCGCGCGCAGGCGCTCCAGGATATGGCGCGTCTGCCGGGCATCCGTATGCGGAAACACGATCACGAACTCCTCCCCGCCGAAGCGCGCCAGCAGGTCCGTGGGGCGCAGGCTCGGGCGCCAGGCGCGGACCATGTCGCGGAGCAGGGCGTCGCCGGCGGCATGGCCGTGGGTGTCGTTGTAGCGCTTGAAGTGATCGATATCCAGGAAGGCCAGGGTCAGTGGTCCGGCATTACGCTCGGCCCGCGCGATTTCGCGGTCCAGTTGCTCCTCCAGGTGGCGACGGTTGCCGACCCCGGTCAGTGCGTCGCTGCGGGAGAGGTGTTCCAGTCGCTGCGCCAGTACGTGGGTTTCGCGGAGCAGGCCTGCCATGCGGTACATCACCAGCAGGAACAGCAGGATGGACGCGATCGCGGCCACGCGGATGGTCTCCGTCTCGCCGCCGGCGGTGGCCAGGATCACCATGGGGACCAGCACCGAGGCCGCCCCCAGGATCAGCAGGCGCCGCCCGGAGAGCTCGGCAGGCGAGGTATGGGTTCGCGGTTCCACCCTCGCGGACGGGTGCCATGCGGCCGCCGCGATCAGCGCATAGGCCACGAGCCAGAGGGCGTCGGTCAGCCCGCCTGCCCGGTACCAGCCCGCAGAGTTGCCGTGGGCATACAGCAGGTCGGCGGCCAGATAGGCCAGCATCCCCAGCAGCAGGAAGCTGTGGGCAGTGATGCCCGTACGCTGCAGGAACACCAGGCGCAGCACCAGCACCAGCAGGATGAGATCGGCAACGGGGTAGCCCGTGGAGACCAGCAGTTGCAGCCAGCCGAGTCCGGGGTCGTAGGTGTAGGGGGCGATCAGCAGGGCCCAGCCGAGGACCGCGGCCGAGATCCCCACGATCAGCGCATCCACGAAGGCGCCATCGTTCCGCGCGGCCTGGGCCCCCAAGCGCCACAACGCCACGGCGAACAGCGGGTACACGGCGAGGTAGAAGACATCCGCGGCCGAAGGGAAGGGCTCCAGGCCCTGCAGGTCCAGCCAGTACCAGATGCCGTGCCCCGTGGCGGCCAGTGCCAGCGCGGCGGCGATCAGGGCCCAGGACGAGGCGGCGAACGGGCGTTGAGGGCGCAGGGTGGCGAGGGCAACTGCCACCGCGGCGCCGGCGGTCGTGATGACGTAGAGGGCGCTGGCCAGCGGGCCATGGGGCAGGGCGACATAGGCCATGGCCAGCACCAGGCCGATGCCCAGCAGTACGCCCCAGCCCTCCGGGCGCGGCCGTCGCGCGGTGCGGCGGGCGTCCCTGCTTGCGGCATGCGTGCTGCCACGCTGGATGTCGGCCGATTCCCCCATCGGCCGTATGGTGACAGACCGATGCAGGATTGTCCCGCCTCCGCGGCGGCGCGCGGCTCCCTCCGCAGGGGGGGGCTTAAGGAGACGCTGATTGAATCGCACGTCCGCGCTCGAGTCGCTTTTGCGCGCGAACAAGGCGCGGTGACTGCCGTGCAGTCATTCTGCACAAGGGAACCGCAACGCTGTGCGCGCGCAAAAGCGGCCGAGCCCCTGCTTTCACTGGCTTGTGGGGTTGGTGCCCCCTGTTCCCCGATCCTGCGTTGCGCCGCTTGCGGGTAGAACCACTACCCGCTGCACGACGCGCCTTGTCTCGGAAAACAGGGGGCGCCAACGCGGACGTGCGATTCAATCAGCGTCTCCTTAAAGGCCGATCAGTTCGGCATGCACACCGGAGGCTGTGACCGTGTCCAGCAGCTTGCGGCTGTTGATGCGTTGCGGGTCGTACTCCACCACCATCAGGTGCGGGCGTTCATCGTGGCTGGACGCGGCCATCACGCCCGGGAGTTCGCGCAGGGCGTCCTGGATGCGTTCGCGGGCCGCGTGGTCGGTGTCTTCGTCGATGTGGATGGTGACATCCGCCATATGGGTGCTCATTGCGGGCTCCTTCGGCCGCGGGGCCGTGTGCCTACAACATGAATATAGACGCTGCCGGAGGCGGCTCAAGCACCGTGCCTGGCTGCCGCCGCCGCGGAGGGCTATGGTGAAGGGATGGATACGAACCGGAGAATCACCATGCGAGCGATCTGGCTGGGGCTGGCCCTTGCCGCGGTGGGCAGCAGTGCCGCGCAGGCCGATGTGCTGACGGGCGACACGCTGCTGGAGGCGGCGAACGCGGAGATCACCAACATCGACCAGGAGGGCCTGCAGGACCTGATCGCCAGCGAGCCCGACCACGTGGTGATTGATGTGCGCACACGTACCGAGATTGATCACACCGGCGGGCAGATCCGCTCCAGCGAGACGCTGAATATCCCGCGTGGCTGGATCGAGTTCGAGGTGCCCGGCGAGATCCCGGACAAGGACACGCCGATCGTCGTCTACTGCGGCCAGAACCTGCGCAGTGTGGCCGCCGCGCAGACCCTGCAGCAGATGGGCTACACCAATGTGTACAACTACCCCGGCGGCTTTTTCGAGTGGAAAGACGCCGGGCTGCCGCTGTATGTGCTGGACAAGGCCCGCGACTCGTTCCTCTACGACCGCCCGCAGGAGGTGACCGACGGCGTCTGGTCCGCGATCGGCGCGACCCAGCCCTCCACCTACGAGAACTCCGGCCACAACAACAACCTGTCGTTCATCATCACCGATGATGGCGTGGTGGTGATGAACGCCGGCGACAACTACCTGCTGGCCAAGTCGCTGCATCAGGAGATCAAGGCAATCACCGACCAGCCCGTGAAATACGTGGTACTGGAGAATGCCCAGGGCCACGCGATGCTGGGCATGACCTACTGGCAGGAGCAGGGCGCCACGGTGATCGCGCACAACGATGCCTGGCGCGAGATCGAGGCCAATGGTCAGGCGAGCCTGGAAGCGGCCGCCACGCGCACCCGCGACAAGGCGTTCATGACCGAGCTGGGCACGCCGGACGTCACCTTCGCCACCCGCCTGGACCTGGAGATGGGCGGTGAAACCATTCAGATCCTCTACCTCGGGCCGGGCCACGCGCCGGGCGATATCGCCCTCTGGGCGCCGGAGCGCAAGGTCCTGATCACCGGGGACCTGGCGTTCCATCAGCGCATGCTGCCGATCTTCGAATACACCGATACCGCCGGCTGGATCGAGACCTGGCATGAACTGGAGGCCCTGGAGGCCGAGTACATCATCCCCGGCCACGGCGGCCCGGTGAACGACTTCGACGTGCTGCGCCGCTACACCCACGACTATCTCGTGTACCTGCGCGAGGAGGTCCAGCGCATCCTCGACGAGGGCGGCACGCTGAACGATGCCTACAACATCGACCAGACCGCCTACCGCCACCTGGACACCTACGGCGAACTGCATCGCCAGAACGCCGGCCGCGTGTTCCGCGCCATGGAGTTCGAGGACTTCTGAATCCCAATGCGGAGCGTCCGGGTCCCTCGCCTGTGGGAAGCCAGCCCCTGCCGGCAGGGCGTGGGCAAGGCCTCAATCGCCGAGAGGGCTCGGCTCCTACTGGTCTGGAGTCAGCGTTTGCAGGAGGCCAGCCCCCTGGCCGATGCGGCGCTTGCACAACTGCAATCGGCCGGAAGCCCGGGCTCTTGCAAGGGCGAGGGTGTACGTGGGTCAGCATTTCCCTGGGAAGTACAGCGCGGGAAGTACACCGCGTACGTGAAGGTCGGTTGTGCGGAGAATGGGTCCTGGCAAGAAGGCAGTGCCGGGTCGCATATGGCATTTCCCATATCTTCGCGCTAAATT
This sequence comes from Thioalkalivibrio sp. ALE25, assembly GCF_000377285.1. Classification (NCBI taxonomy): domain Bacteria; kingdom Pseudomonadati; phylum Pseudomonadota; class Gammaproteobacteria; order Chromatiales; family Ectothiorhodospiraceae; genus Thioalkalivibrio; species Thioalkalivibrio sp. ALE25. Next base: position 159,761 of record NZ_KB897929.1, read on the forward strand.
AGAACGAACGTTCGGTTCGGTATGGGCGATGACAGAGAACCCGAAGCAATCCGTGCGCGGCGCCGCGCTGCGCAAACTGGTACTGGATACCGCGCTCGAGCGGTTCAGTCAGGATGGCTATTTCAATACCTCCATCCATGACATCCGGCGTCAGGCCGGTGTCTCCATCGGCTCGATCTATCACCACTTCGGCAACAAGGAGGCGCTGGCCAAGGCGCTGTACGACGCGCTGCTGCAACGCATGGACGCGGGCCTGACCGAGGTGATGGAGCGCGAGAGCGGTTGCCGAGCACGCTGCGACGGGATCATCGCGTTCCTGTTCCGGGCCGCCAGCGAGGCGCCGCAGACGATGCGTTTCGTGCTCGAGGCGCGGCACCGCGAGTTTCTTCCGGACGAGCCGCCGGTGTGCTCCTCGCAGCCGTTCCAGCGCATGCGCGAGTGCATCGAACAGGGCATGGCCGCCGGCGAGGTCCGGCCCATGGAGATCCCGGTGGCGGCCACCGTCGCGTTCGGTGGCGCCATCCGCCTGTTGCACCTGTACCTCGACGGCGTGCTCGAGAAACCCCTGGCGCACTACCTGCCCGAGACCCAGGAGGCCGCCTGGCGCGCCATCGCGATGCCCTCGGCTAACTGCCCGTAACCCGTTTTTCTACCGAAGGAGAATCCCCGATGAAGATCATTGCATCCCTGTTCCTGCTGCTGACCCTGTCGCTGGCCACCCTGACCGTCCAGGCCGAAGCCCCCACCGACGCCCGCGCCCTGGACGGCGTCGAGCAGGGCCGCGTCGTGTTCGACCTGAACAACAACGACCCGGAGATGCTCGCGCTGTATTTGATGGTGATCCGCGAGACCTTTGAAGACCTGACCGATCAGGGCGTGGACCCGGACATGATCCTCGCCTTTCGCGGGCGGGCCGTGACCATGGTCTCCGAGGATCGCGAGCGCTTCGAGCTAACCGACTTCGACCACCTGGATGCGATCGAGGAACACGTGGCGGCACTGAAGGAGAAGGGCGTGCGCATGGAATCCTGCGCCGTGGCCACCCGCCTGTTCGGCGTCGAGCACGGCGAGCTGCTGCCCGGCATCGAGCCGGTGCGCAACACCTTCGTGTCCCTGACCGGTTACCAGGCCCAGGGCTACGCGGTCATCCCGATCTATTGAGCCTGAAGGGTTCGGGTATCGAGCCCGGGGACGCAACACCCGGGCCTTCACCATGAAAGGAGGAGAACCACCATGCGAAATCGAATGCTGATCCTGTTCCTGGCCCTGCTGTTGCCGTTTGGCCTGGCCTCCACGGCGAGCGCCGAGGGTCTGGACAATCGCGAGGCCACCCAGGGCATCGAGACGATGCGCGCGGTCTACGACATGCGCAAGTCCGACCCCAACGTGATGCTGGCCTACCTGCGCGGCATCGCCACCAACCACGAGAACCTGATCAAGGAGGGTGTGGAGCCGGACCTGCGCATGGTCTTCATCGCCGAGGCGGTCAAGTTCATCAACACCGACCCCGAGCCGGAGGTGGCGATTGATCATGCCGACACCCTGGAGGAGATCGCGAAGGCGGTGGACCGCCTGGACGAGCTGGGTGTGAAGATGGAGGTCTGCGCCGCCGCGACGCGGGCCTATGGTGTGGACAACGACACCATCCTGGATCCGATCCAGCCGGTGCGCAGCGGCTTCATCGCGGTCATGGGCTACCAGAACCAGGGCTACGCGCTGGTGCCGGTTTACTGATCCCGTAACCCCCCTCACACGGGGCCTGCCGGGCCGTCGCGGGAAGCGGCGGCCCTTTTTTGGTCAGCCGACGGGTGCCACGTTCAGCCGCGCGCCAGTCGCCGGTTGAGCGCATAGACCGACAGCGGCGCGAACACCCCGGCAATGCCCAGGGCCCAGGCCAGCGACCACAGGGCCGGCTGCAGGGCCGGGCCGTCGGCGTTCATCAGGGCGCGGGCGGCCTCCGCCAGCAGCGAGACGGGGTTGGCCTGTACGAAGCCCTGCAGCCAGGTCGGCATCGTGTCCACGGGCACGAACGCGGAGCTGACGAAGGTGACCGGGAACAGCGCGGTAAAGCCAAACAGCTGCACATGCTCCGGGTCGCGCGCGATCACGCCGACCAGCACCATCACCCAGGAAAAGGCCACCGCGAAGCTCAGCACCAGCGCGACCATCGCCAGCAGGTGCGCCCACGAAGTCTCCAGGCGGAAGCCGAGCAGGAACCCGACGATCAGCAACAGGGCAATACACAGCAGTTGCTTGACCACGTCCGCCAGGATGCGTCCAGCCAGCGGCGCCCAGCGGGGGATGGGCAGGGCGCGAAAGCGATCGAACACACCGCGGGTCAGGTCGGTGTTCAGGCCGTGGCCGACGTACACGGTCACAAACAGCATGTTCATCACGATCACCCCGGGCAGCACGAACGCCAGATAGTTCTCGGGCGAACCGGCAATGGCCCCGCCGAACACGAACAGGAACAGCACCAGGAACAGAATCGGCTGGATCGAGTAGTCGCCCAGTTCCCAGGGGTTGCGGCGTACCTGCACCAGGCTGCGCCAGGCCAGCGCCAGGGTCTGGTCAATGGCGTTCATGCCGCGTCCTCCCCGGCGCCCGGTTCCGCGTGGCCGGCGCCACTGCGCCCGGTCAGGGACAGGAACACATCATCCAGGCTGGCGCCGCGTAGCCCCAGGTCGACCACCTCGATCCCGGCGTCGTCCAGGCGCCGCAACACGGCGGGAAGCAGCCCGGCATCCTGCACCGGCGCGCTGATCTGCGCCCCCTCGACCTGGGCCGCGCGTCCCGCGAGCTCGGTGACGATCCCGGCTGCGCGGTCGCTGGTGGCTGGGTCTGCCACTGTCACATAGAGGCTGCGCGCCCCGACCCGGGCCTTCAGTTCGGCGGCCGTGCCCTCGGCGATCACGCGGCCCTGATCCAGCACCACGATGGCATCGGCCAGGGCGTCGGCCTCCTCCAGGTACTGGGTGGTCAGCAGGACGGTGGTGCCCGCCGCCTGCAACTGGCGCACCCGTTCCCACAGGTCGCGGCGGGCGCGCGGGTCGAGGCCGGTGGACGGCTCGTCCAGGAACAGGATACGCGGTCGTCCAACCAGGCTGGCGGCCAGGTCCAGGCGTCGGCGCATACCCCCGGAGTAGGTCTGCGCGGGGCGTCGCCCGGCCTCCTGCAACGAGAAGTCGGCGAGCAGCGCGTCCGCGCGGGCCCGGGCATCGGCCCGCTTGAGCCCCAGCAGGCGGGCGATCAGGATCAGGTTTTCGCGGCCGGTCAGCTTTTCGTCCACCGAGGCGTACTGGCCGGTCAGGCCGATGATCTCGCGAACCCGCGCGGCCTCGCGGGCCACGTCGAACCCGCCCACGCGGGCCGTGCCGGCGGTGGGCGCGAGCAGGGTGGCCAGCATGCGCACCACGGTGGTCTTGCCGGCGCCGTTCGGCCCCAGCAGGCCCAGGACTTGCCCGGTCGGTACCCGCAGATCGACGCCGTCCACGGCCCGCGTGGCGGCGAAGTCCCGTACCAGTCCCTGTACTTCGATGGCGTTGTCCAAACCTGTCTCCTGATCGGCTCTCCACGCTCGGACGCGGGCGGGGCGACCGGGTTCCGCCGGACAGCCCCGCGGGGTTGGTACCCCAGATTTTTCCCTTAGCCGTCCTGGCGCGCCTTCAGCAGGTCCCGGATCTCGGCCAGCAGCTTCTCCTCGTTACTGGGGGCCGGGGGTTCCGCGGGCCTGGCCTCCTCCTTGTGCTGGAGGCGCGCGATCATCTTGATGGCGGCGAATACCACGGCCGCAATGATCAGGAAGTCCACCACGCGCTTGATGAACACTCCGTAATTGATGGTGACCGCCGCCACGCCATTCTCGGCCTCGCGCAGCACGATCACCAGATCGGAAAAGTCGACCCCGCCAATCAGCAGGCCGATCGGCGGCATCACCACATCCGATACCAAGGACGACACGATCTGGCCGAACGCCAGCCCGATGATCACGCCCACGGCCATATCCACCACGTTGCCGCGCGCCACAAACTGCTTGAACTCGTTCAGGATGCCCATGCCCGTCTCCTCCAGTGAGTAACCCTGAAGCTATAGTCCAGCGCGGGGGCCGTTGCGCGCAGTGGGCGTGGCGAGCGTCAGTTTCCGTGGGCGTCGCGTGAGTCGTGCGGGGCCTGGTCGCGTTCGTGCATGCCGTAGTCGCGGACCACCTCGGCCACGCGCAGGCGATAGTCGGCAAAGATGCCGCCGCGCCCGGCCGCCTGCACCTGACGGTGTTCCTCGAGGTTGCGCCATTGCCGCACCGCGGCCTCGTCCCGCCAGAAGGACAGCGACAGCACCTTGCCCGGCTGGCTCAGGCTTTCGAAACGTTCGATGGAGATGAATCCGTCGACGTCCTTCAGGTGTTCGCGCAGGCTCGCGGCCGCGTCCAGGTAGTCCTGCTTGCGCTCGGCGTGCGGTTCCACTTCAAAGATCACGGCAATCATGGCGGTTTCGCTATCAGAAAGACGAGGGCCGATTTAACCATGCGCGCAGGCGCAAGGTGGAAGCTGCGCCCGCCCGCGGAGGCTCGGGCGCACGGCCTGTCATCGATCAGGGGGATTACTCATTTTTCCGGGGTGTCATCCGGGTCCTGATAGGCGCGCAGTCCGCCCGCGATGGACTGGACATTGGTATAGCCCATATCCACCAGCTGGGCCGCCGCCAGTGCCCCGCGGTTGCCACCATTGCAGAAGCAGACCAGGGGCGCGCCCTTGTCAGGCACCACCCCCTCGATCTGGCGGGTGATGGAATCCAGCGCAACGTTGCGGGCGTTCGGAAGGCTGCCCTTCTGGTACTCCTCCGGTTCGCGCACATCAATGGCGATGGCACCGGATGCCAGGTGGTCGTCTACCTGTTTCGGTTCAATTTCATCGATGCGCTCGCGCGCGGCCTGTGCGCGTCGGAGAAACGCTTCGTCGTGGTGATCCATCCAGGTCTCCTTCGTTGAGGGTTTGTTGAGGGTGTGCGGCTCCTGCCGGGTGCGGGTGCCAGCGTTGCACGGCCTCTGGCCGTGATCTCTGTCGGGACACCCGGCAGGAACTGGCTAATTCCCTTGTGGTCGTAGGGAGTTCAAAATATCTTCAAAGCCATATATAGGGAGAGCCACATGAAGAAAACGCTGATGGCCCTTGCGGTCGCCGCCGCCTGCCCGGCTCTGGCGCTGGCCGAACCCCGTGTCGTGGACACCGATCGTAATGTCTTTATTCCCGCCGAAGAGGATGCCCGCGCGGTTCTGCGGGTCGCCGCGGTCTATAACGACGAAGACTTCCGCATCCATTACGAGTACGAGACCGATACGCCCAGCTGGTATCACCAGGTCTGGCGCTACGAGGATGGCGAGTGGGTGCGCTACGGATCCGGCGGCCCGGGGCCGGACGAGCACGGCCTGTACGAGGACCGGATCTCCATGATGCTGGACGACGGCAAGGTGGAGGGCTTCGACCGCATGGGCGGGTGGATGACCGCGCACGACGGTATGCGCAGCCTGACCTCCGAGGTGGACGCGGATGCCGTTCGCGAGCATCCCAAGCTGGGCGGCGACCTCGGGCGCAGCGACGTGCGCAAGTACCTCCCGCAGACCCGCGTCACGGAGGATCCGGAAGAGGTCTCCTGGGATCAGGTCATCGATGACGAGGCCCTGGAACAGTTGCAGTCCGACGGTGTGTTCCTCGACCTGTGGCAGTGGCGCTCCCACCGCAGCCACCCGATGGGCTACGCGGACAACAACTACGTGCTGCACTACCGCCTGTCGTCCGAGGGCACCAGCATGTTCACGACCAACTGGGATGACGACGCCGATCAGCCTGCCTGGATGTTCGATCCGGAGCAGGTCGGAGCCCCCGCTCTGGAGTGGGAGGCCCTGATCGCCCGCGAGTACGGCCAGGACGATGCTTATTACATCCACGAGGGCAACGCAATCGCCTTCGATCCGGACCACGACTGGCAGGAAGGCGATGTGATCCCGCAGCGGTTCCTGCGGGAGCCGAGCGGCAGCCGCGGCGCGATCCGTGCCGATGGTGGCTACGAAGACGGCGCCTGGCGGATTGCACTCACCCGCACGCTGGAGGCCCCCAACGCCCGGGACAGCAAGACCCTGGAACATGGCGCGTCCTACAACGTCGCCTTCGCGGTTCACAGTGCCGCGGGCGCGCGCTGGCACCTGGTCTCGCTGCCGATGACCCTGGGGCTGGAAGACGGGGAGGCCGACATCGTCGCTCGCCGTGTCGATGGGGACCTGGACGAAGCCGACCTGGAATGGACCGAGGTGGAGGTGTTCTACCCGGGTCAGATCACCTATCAGTTCCTGCACAGCGACGACCACCCGGGCGGCACGCTGGTGCGCGAGGGCGAGAAGGGCGTGCGTGATCAGCACGATCTAGACACCCTGCCGGGCTTCATAGTCGACATGGAGCAGCAGCTCCTGCGCGACGCAGACTGAGCCGGCGCGGGTCGGCACCACGCGCGCTCAGACCCGGACTCGTCTGGTGTCGACACTCTCGGCCGTGGAAGGGGTGCGCCCGACGCCCTTGCGCCACCAGACGTGCAGGGCAAGGCACAAAGCCTGACGTCGGGTCTCCTGCGCTCCGTCGTCCCGGACGCCGCGCAGCGGTGATCCGGGGTCTCCGCCGGTGGGGCGGGCGCGGTCGGTGGCAAGGCCGGCGTGGGCGCTCCCGGCTCTGCGCTTCGCTGAGGCCGGGATGACGCCGTGTGGGCTGTGCCGCGCGTCAGGCCGTCTCGGCGTTGCCGGTGGGGGTGGTTTCGCGGCGGATCAGGTAGTCCACGTAGAGGAAGCCGAAGGGCACCACGCCGAGGAACAGCACCAGCAGCCATTTCCAAACCGGCCAGCCGCTCAGGTGGCTGGCCATCACCGACGCCGCGCCGTAGACGATGAACAGGATGCCGTGGACCCAGCCGACATAGGTGACGGCCAGGGGCATGTCCGCGTAGGTGCGCAGCGGCATCGCGATAAACAGCAGGGTAATGAGCGACAAACCCTCGAGGACGCTGATCAGGCGGAAGAATTTCATGGGCGGGACCGGTGGGTCGGGAAACGCGGCGGAGGGTAGCACGAAGCGCGACGGGCGCCACGAAATGGACCCGGCAGTGTGGTCGGGTTAATCCTTGCGCTGGTTGCGCGCGGATTGTGCGTAGTCCTTGGCCCGGGCGCGGATCTCCTCGAAGAACAGCGCCTCCCAGCGGGTGTTGCGTTCGTCCGGGGATAGCGAGCCGTCGGCCTGCTCGTCTTTCAGGCGGGCATCGGCCGCCGCCTCCGCATCGTCCAGGATCTGGCGAAAGACCTCCCTGGCAGCGGCCGCCCTGGGGTCGACCCCGTTGCGCTTGAGCACATCGGCCAGCAGCGTGCCGCCTTTTTTCCATTTCGACCAGAGTCTCATGCGACCTCCCGGGAAAACGCCGCACGACTATACCGTCGCGATTGCTGCGCCCGGAAGCCGGGTCCGGTGGCCGCCGTGGCGCGGGCCGGGCCCGGGCCGCCTGCGTGGGGATCAGGCGATGCGGTAGGCGGAGGCCAGGTCGCGTACCCGCGACGCGATATCCGCGACCTCCTGGCTGGCGGTCGCGGTCTGGCGCGAGCCATTGGCGGTGTCGCCGGTGATGTCGTTGATCGCGTAGATGTTGCGGTTGATCTCCTCGGCCACGGCGTTCTGCTCTTCCGCGGCGCTGGCGATCTGCGTGGTCATGTCGCTGATCCGGCCGATGGCCTGGACGATGGATTCCAGCGCTTGACCGGCGCGCTCGGCATCGTGGCTGGTGGCCTCCGCCATCTCGCGTCCGCGACCCATGGCGGTGACCGCGTTGCGGGTGCCGGCCTGCAGGGCCTCGATCATCGCCTGGATGTCGGCGGTGGAGTCCTGGGTGCGCGAGGCGAGGGTGCGGACCTCGTCGGCGACCACGGCAAAGCCGCGGCCCTGTTCGCCCGCGCGGGCGGCCTCGATCGCGGCGTTCAGGGCCAGCAGGTTGGTCTGCTCGGCGATCCCGCGGATCACGTCCAGCACCGAGCCGATCTGCTGGCCCTTCTCGTCCAGGTTGCGCACGGTTTCTTCGATGGTGGCGACCTCGCCGGACAGGCGGCCGATGTCGCTGACGACGGTACGCACGACCTCGCCCCCCGAGCGGGACTCCTGGTCGGCTTCCTGGCTGGAGGAGGCGGCATCGGAGGCGTTACGCGCGACCTCCTGGACCGTCGCCGCCATCTCGTTCATCGCGGTCGAGACCTGCTCGGTCTGCGAACGCTGCTGGTCAATATTGCCGTCGGTCTGCGCGCTGACCGCGGACAACTGCTCGGCGGCCGAGGCCATCTGGTCGGTCAGGGTGCGCAGCTCGCGGATGGAGTCCTGGAACTGGTCGAGCATGCTGTTCAGGGCAGTCGCAGTCGCGCCGATCTCGTCGTCCGCACCGACATTCACCCGGCGCGACAGGTCATGGTCGCCAGCAATCCCCTCCAGCGTCTGGCGCATGTGCGCGATCGGGAGCGCTACCGAGCGATAGGTCCACACCCCGGTAATCACGACCCCGATCAGGACCAGCAGCATCAGGGCGCCGCTGCGCACCAGGACCTGGGTGTAGAACTCCGATACCCGTTCGGCTTCCGCACCGGCCACGTCGATCTGCAGGTCGACCAGCTCGGTGATCTGGTCGCTGATCGGGTCGATGCTGTCGTACAGCGGGCCGTTGAAGGCATCGAGCTCGCCCTGCACATCGCCCGACATCCCGCCCAGCGCCGCCTCCAGGCGATCCAGGTCCGCGTTCGCCGCGCGGAACAGGGAGCGGGCGCCATCGGCGAGTTCCTGTTCCCGGGGCGTCAGCGTCGTGGCCAGGTAGGCCTCCCAGATCGTGGCGATCTCCGTGCGCGCTTCGCGCACGTCGGCCAGGGCCTCTTCCGCGGTCATGCGCCCGGCATCGGCCTTGTTCACGGCATCGATGACCAGCACCGCGTAGTTGTCCGCGATGGTCTTCAGTTGCTGCAGGGGCACGACCCGGTCGTGGTAGATGTTCTGCACGCCTTCTTCGATATTGGCCGTGCCGCGGGCGGCCAAGGCCGCCAGCAGCAGGAGCGCGGCCACGGGCACCACGATGGTGATGACCAGTTTGGAGCGAACGGAGAGCGAGCGGAGGTTCATGGGCGGGTCCTTGTATGGCCTGGAAGGGGTAAGCCCGAGGTGCCGGGCCGGGGGAATGCCGATCCATGCAGGCGTCCGTGCCCCGGGTATTCCGGGGGCGGGCGTCGTGCGCAGACGGCTGCGGTGTTACCGGCAGGCGCCGCGCCTTGTTCGCGCGCATGGCAGCGGACGCCACCGGCGGCGGCATTACCCTGATGACAGATTAAACGGCCCCGCGCGCCAAACCTTGAGCCACATCAACCGCGCCGAGGGTCGCCCAAGGTGGCGGGTCGCCGGTTGGATCGGTACCCGCGGTCCTGGCCCGGCCGCCATCTCATTCCGGGTCGCGCCCGCTGGTCGATGCCAGTGTCTCGCGGATCCGCCGTAGGTCGCGCACGTACTCCAGCATGGCCATCATGGCGTCGGCGAACAGGTAGGCCCCGAACAGGATCATTCCGGCCACAAACAGCCCGGCCAGCGGCCACAGGAGGGCTGCAAGCACGGCCAGTGCCCAGCCGATTGCTTCCACCTGTTCCGCTTCCAGCCCGAACGCGGCAACGGCCGCGCCCGCGAAGGGTTCTGCGGCCGTCAGGGAGATCACCGACAGGGCCACCGCGAACAGGGCCACGCCGGTTGCCAGCAACTCGCCCGCCAGCCGCATGCAGACGACAACGCAGGTGATGGCGGGATAGTCCCGGGTATCCAGTGCTCCCAGTACCCGGGCGCGGCGCCACAACAACGCGACCCAGGCGACTACGGCCATCCCGAACAGGATCTGCAGCAGGATCAGGGAGCCGAGCGGCCATGGGAGCTCCGGTGTCTCCTGTGCCAGCATCCAGAAGGCCAGCGAGGCCAGCAGTCCGCCGAGGCCCGTCAGGGCGGCGATGCCGCGAAGCGCCCAGCCGGCCAGCCGCTGCAGGGGAAGCGTGCCTTCGGTTCCACCGGTCGTCTCGTCGGTCAAGGGGGCCTCCATGGGGGACGATTGCCCTTGCGATAGTGCCCGAAGATCGCTTCGAGCAGGCGAGAGACCGGTTATTCGGCCGGCGCGTACAACCACGGGGCCCAATGCATGCGGCATGGACTGGTGTGTGGAGGCGCTGCAGGGCCAGCGCGCGTGCGCGTCGGGCTTCGGGCCTTTTGCAATCATGCGGTGTTTCGCGAAATCTATCGGAACCAGGGGCGCCTGCTGAAGCGAACCCCGTGCGCCCTCACAACCCCGACGCAAAAGGAGCCTGCATGGTGAACGAGACGGACGATCCAAAGCTGGAGATCAGCGTCAACGCGGCCCGCGAGCTGGTGGATATTGGTCTGGCGGTGCTGCTGGATATCCGTCAGCCCTTCGAGCTGGAACTGGAGGGCGAGGTGGAAGGGGCGGTCCCGGTGCCCCTGTTCCGCCTGAAGCAGCTACTGGGTCGGGGCCTGTCGGAGGAAGAGCAGGAGCTGCTGGACGCGGACGAGCCGGATGATCGCGACTTCCAGCACTTCATCTCCCTGATTAACCGGCATCACGTCACCCAGGACCAGATCCTGCTGTGCCTGTGCAACAGCGGCCGGCGCAGCCTGCGCGCCGCCGAACTGCTGCGGGACCTGGGGTATACCCGCTGCCTTTCGGTTCGCGAAGGCTTTCGCGAGTGGCCCCGCGACGCCGCTACCGAATAAGGCGCGTACTCGCCTCCCTGCCTCGTTGCTGGCAATGCGCCGGCTCTCGGCGCATTGCGCAAAGGCTTGTCGTTCTGCCCGCCCGTTGGAACGAGCCCGGGGCGTCAAGCCCGGATGGCAGGGATCGGCTGGCCTCAGTGACCGTGTGTCTCGTGCGCGTCCACCGGTTCTTCGAACGCGATGAACAGGATGCAGTCCTCGTCCGAGATGCAGTGGGTGGTATGCGCCAGTCGCGCAGGGCCATAGGCGTAGGTCCCGGGCCGAAGCACTACCGGTTCCTGATCGTCATAGTCCACCTGCATCTCGCCCTGGACCAGCACCATGCGCTCGGCGCTGGTGTGCCAGTGATGGGGCGCGGTGCTGTTGCCGGGCAGCAGGAAGAACACATCGGCGTTGGGCTCGGCCGGGTCGCCCTGGAGGACGGCCAGGCGGCAGTCGTCGGGCATGAAGGCCGGGCAGGGGTTCCATTCAAGATCGGGGGCGTCCGGCGCCCAGATAAAGGCCTGGCCGTCGTCGGCCGCCAGGCTCGCCAAGGGGGCGGCCAGGGCGAGCGCGGCGGCCCATGCAGCCAGGCGGCGAAGCGTTCCCGTGGGCCGGATCGAGTGGTCGTACATGAGGCACCTCCTGGGGTCCATGGCTTGGCCGGCCGCGGGCCGGGCGTAGCCTTTTCTCCGTCATGGGCCCCGCCACAGGGATGCGTGCGCGCGGCCTTTATCCAGGATTCTGGCTTGGCCCGGTCGGGGTGGCTTCCACAATCTTGCGGCGGGGGAGCGGATGTTGCGGTTACCACGTCGCACCTTCGCTACTGCGGCAGTGGTTCCGTACGCGCGCACCGAGGGGGCCGTACCGAAGGGGTCAGACCATGCCTTTTGCCCGTCCCGTGTTGCGGGCACAAGAGCCAAGGTCTGCCCCCCCGGTTGCCCGTGGGAGCCTGCTTGCAGGCGAAGCTCCTGCCCGTGCTGGATGTAGCAGGGGCCAGAGCCTCAATGGGTTGGCATGAAGCGAAAGGCAAGGTCGGACCCGTTGATTCTGCGGATCGCGCCAGCCTCGAATAACGGTGGGGAGCGAAGATGGGTCTCACGTTCGCGCCTTCGCTATAGCGCTGGACCGTCCCTGGTCCAGCCTTGGCCTTCGCAGCAGACGGCGGCGCGTACTGCTGGCGCCGCCGTCACCCTGTAAACCGGGTTGCTTGCAAGGGGCGCGTTCACCCAGGCGCTGACGTCAGGCCGCCGACCGCCCGGCATGAGAGACCCGTTCGATCCTGACGGGGACCGGTCGGCAGACCGTGTTGCAGACCGGCGAGTGGTCCTGCGCAAACCCGAGCAGGTCGTCCAGTTCTTGCTCGCTGCAGTCCGCGTCGATCTGCATCTGGATGGCGATGTCCTGGTAGCCCGCAGGGACCTCGTCATTAAGCGCCAGAAGACCTTCCAGATTGATCGTTCCTTTCAGCTCGGTCGAAAGCGAATGGATACGAATACCCCGGGCGGTGGCGTGCAGCACGGTCGTCGTGGTCACGCATCCCGCCAGTGCATGGAGCAGGTATTCAACCGGGTTGGCGCCCTCGTTTTTGCCGAGTAGTACCGGCGGTTCCCCGTTGGTGAATTCCCACCCGGTATCCCGCGAGGCGTCTTCGGCACCCGCACCATAGAAGTCCTTGATGGTCGATCGATTCTCGCCTCCGCTGATCCAGGTGTTGCGGGCGCGGAACTCGAACTGCGCGAGTTCGCGGTTGTCCTGCAGGGCCTGCACGGTCGTGGTCATCTGATCCACGTTCAGGCCGTTCATCGTGTTCTGCGTGTTCATGGCTGTTCTCCGTTTGAGAAGGGACCATTGCGCGCCATCGGATGGTGACGCAGCTTTAGGCTATAACCGGGGAATCGACCGCATAAGCGGCAGACGAGCCAGAAGCGTGGCGTTCGTGCCACCGGAGGACGCAGATGAGCCGCTCGGACATGCCTGTCGAGGTGCTGATCGTTGCCGTCCCCGAAACCGCAGGTTCCGCGCTGTACGGCATGGTGGACGTGCTGTCGGCCGCCGGGAATCTCTGGCAACGCCTTCGCCATGAGCCCGTCAGCCAGGCCGGGTTTCGGGTGCGCATCGTCGCCCGCGAACGCAAGCCTTTTCTGTGCGGAAACGACATTCCGGTGCAGCCGCATTGCGCGATTCGCGACCAGCCGGAGGCGTCCATCGTGATCCTGCCCGAGCTGTGGCTGGGCCCGGATGAATCCTTCCATGGCCGGTACCCGGAACTGATGCGCTGGGTTCGCGACTGTTACGAGGGCGGGAAATCGATCTACTCGGCCTGTTCCGGCACCATCATGCTGGCCGAAACGGGTCTGTTGGCCGGGTGTGCCGCCACCTCGCACTGGGGGTATCAGGACCTGTTCCGGCGCGACTATCCGGAAGTACGATTCCTGCCCGAACCCAATCTGGTCCTGGCGGACCCATCGGGGCGGATGGTCAGTGCCGGGGGTACCACGTCCTGGCACGATCTGGCCTTGCATATCATCGCGCGCCATCTGGGCCCGGTGGAGGCCATCCGCATCGCCAAGGTGTATCTACTCAAGTGGCACGATGAAGGCCAGGGGCCTTATACCCCGCTGGTGCTGAAATCCGACCATACCGACGCCCGAATGCGGCAGTGCGAGGACTGGCTGGGCCAGCATTTTGCCGAACACTCCGCGATCCGCTTGCTCACCGAGGAATCCGGCCTGGCCGAACGCACCCTGAAGCGGCGTTTCAAGCAGGCCACCGGCGTATCCCTGGTGCATTACCTGCAGAACCTGCGTATCGAAAGGGCCAAACACCTGCTCGAGACTACGACGATGTCCATCGAGGAGATCAGCTTTGCTGTCGGATACGAGGATGTATCGTTTTTCCGTGAGCTGTTCCGGCGGCTGACGGGCACCACGCCGGGCCGGTATCGCAGGCTCTTCTTTCCGGGCGTGGACTCCAGCACGAGGCTGGACAGCCCGGACAAGGCCGCGAGCTGAAGGCTGGATAGGGTCAAGGTGGGTACCCCCTTCACGGGCCGACCGGGGCGACTAGCGCGAGGTCTCGGCCTTGCGCGCCTCGGCCTCGCGGCGTTGCTCCGGTGTGAGCTGCTGGTGGACGTAGTCGCGGGCCTCCGCGGCCGGCTTGTGGCCTTGATCGGCGGCGCGCGCGAACCAGACCCAGGCGCCCGGCAGGTCGGCCTCCACGCCACGGCCCTCGGCGAGTACGATGCCCATGTTGTACTGCGCCTGGGGCAGGCCCGCCCGCGCCGCGGCGCGATACCAGTGGGCCGCCGCCGTCAGGTCTTCCTGCGTGCCGTTGCCGTCGCGGCAGAGGTTGCCCAGGCGTGCGGCTGCGTCCGGGTCTCCGGCCTCGGCGGCTTGCCGATACCAGTGGGCGGCCCCGGTCATGTCCGTCGCGACGCCGTCGCCCTGTTCCAGGGCCAGGGCGAGGTTGAAGGCCGCGTCGCGGTGTCCCGCCTCGGCGGCCCGGGCGTAGTACTCGGCTGCCGCGGCCCGATCGCGCGCGCATCCGCTGCCTTGCTGATGCGCGACACCGAGACTGTTCAGGGCGTCGGGGTCGCCGTGCTCCGCGGCGCGTTTCCACCACTGGACGGCCTCGGTGGCGGCGGCCTCGTCGCCCGCGTTCTGCAGCAGCACGGCCAGGTTGTTCTGCGCCACGACGTGACCCGCCTCGGCCGCGTGCCCGTACCAGTGTCGGGCCGCCTCGGTATCGGCCGGGTCGGCCTTCTCCGCCATCACCCCCAGGTTAAAGCTGGCATCGCTCAGTCCCTGCGCCGCGGCCTGTTCCCAGTACCCGCGCGCACGCTCGGCATCGGCCTTCAGCCCTAGGCCGTCGGCATACAGAATCCCCATCCCCAACTGGCCCCAGGCCGAGCCGGCCTCGGCACTGGCCGCCCAGAGCTCCCCGGCGGTCCGATAGTCGCCCCGTTCAAATGCGGCAAAGCCGTCCTGATCGGCTTGGCTCGGCCCTTCGGGCTGTTCCGGATGCGGCGGGTTGGCAGGCGTACCCATGGCGGTGGTTCTCGCTGACAGTGTTTACGGAGCGCCCGAGCATACAGCCTGGGTACCCGGCCGCAAGCAACCCCGGGCCCTGACCGCCACGTTGCGGAACGGAAACGATGGGTCTCCTCGTCTTCGTCGCCCCTGCGAGGTTTCATCACGACGGAGAAGCAAACACCGTCGATGGATAAGAAAGTGGGTGTCCTCTCCTTCCCTCGCCGTGATGGGGGTTGAGGTCCGACCCCGAAACGGGGACATTTCTTGGATTTCACTCTTTCATGAGCCGGCCGACCTTCGAATAAATAAGAACCCTGAGCGCATCGCGATTGGCTCCGTAGTGGAACTCCCGGTGACAGTTCGGACAGACGGCGATTGCATTCCTAGCGGTATCGCTGCCGCCATCGGAAAGACGCTTTACATGATGGACCTCAAGGAACGGATCGCCATTGTCTTTGAAGAATGGACTTGGGTTCCCGCACATTTCACAGTTTCCATCTGCAGCGTCTAGAACGTAGCGGACAACACGTGCGTCGCGAACAAATGTATCGACCGTTGTGGTATTCCGATCAGGATTTCTTTGCCCAATTGGTATCGCTGTGTTGGACGGGAGATCGCGAACCGTTTTCTCTAACTCTTCGCGCGTTTTGCAAAGTAATGGGCCCCGCTCCTCAGGCGGGTTGGTAGGCTCGATGAGTTCCCAAACACCATGTCCAGATTGGGTTGGGCGTTTAATTCTTCCGTCATCTACCAAATCTTTCTTTGCCCACCGAACTTCCTTATTAAATAAGCTTTCGTTACCATTTGTAGTTAGTTCAAGGTCTTTCTGCGACAAGTCAAATTGTTCAGAAAGCTGGCCATAGACCTCGATTGAGGGCATCGGGCCAGATCGTGCTAGCAATTCCAGCAGCGCGATCTTTATCTGTTTACGCGAAGGGATCACACGGAATCCTCATGAAACTAACAGTGGTCAGAGAGGGTGGAGGAACGTAGGTCTCCTGTCTTCACCCCCGCCGTGTACCAGTACCACAATGACGGCTAGGCGGCAGTCGAAGGCTTCGCTGACGTGAGTCCGCTCGGCCATCCTTCAAGCTGGCGCCGCCGCGAGGCGAACACAACCGCGCCTGGTACGCCGCCATTTCCCAAGACATCTGGCGCTTGGCCCCTGGCACTCTCCCAACCTTTCCGCCCGCCCCTGCGGGCATGGAGTTCGTTTGCGGGCAGGCATGCAGAAAGTGAGTGTCCTATCCTTCGCGCGCGCTACGTGCAGCGCATCCGTCACGCACCTAAGGGGTCAGGCCTTGCCTTTTGCCCCTGTCGTGGCAGGGAGGCAAAAGGCAAGGTCTGACCCCTGTGCCCCAGGTGTCGCGCCTCGGCCTCGCTGCGTTGCTCCTGGGTGAGCTGCTGGTGGACGTAGTCGCGGGCCTCCGCGGCCGGCTTGTGGCCCTGATCGGCGGCGCGCGCGAACCAGACCCAGGCGCCGGGCAGGTCGGCCTCCACGCCACGGCCCTCGGCGAGCACGATGCCCATATTGTACTGGGCCGGGGCCAGCCCCTGCCGCGCCGAGGCCAGGTACCAGGCGGCCGCGGCCGACTCGTCCTGAGTCAC
>NZ_KB897929.1:177115-220309 GCF_000377285.1 Thioalkalivibrio sp. ALE25
CCTCGTCTTCGTCGCCCCTGCGAGGTTTCATCACGACGGAGAAGCAAACACCGTCATCGCGAGGCGCGTAGCGCCGTGGCGATCTCTGTGGATGTCCTTGGCGCTGATCGAGGCGGACGTCTGGGGTCGCGTTCGGAGATGGCCACGGCCCCGGCGGGGCCTCGCCATAACGCGGCAGGGAACGTGGGTGTCCTAGTCTTCCGCTCTTGTTCCTAAGCCGTTAGCGCGCGTTTTCTGCAGCTACGCGGCTGGCTGCCCGTTTTCTCTGTGCCCATCGAACCGCATCTTTTGTACGGCGTCCAGCTTCACGCTCTTACGTGCACACCAGAGGTCGTGCTGATCCTGCATGGCCAGCCAGCTTTCCGGCGAACGGCCGAGCGTTTTGGACAGACGCAGTGCCATCTCGGGACTCACCCCGCTGCGACCCTGCAGGACGCGCCCCAGGGTGGAAGGCGAGACATCGAGCTTGCTGGCTAGCTGGCGGGCACTAAGTCCAAACGGTTCCAGATAGACCTCGCGAATGAATTCGCCCGGGTGCGGAGGGTTGTGCATGGTCATCAGTGATAATCCTCGAAGCCTAAGGCAGTCGTCATAACCGGAAACGCACCGAAGGGGTCAAGTCTTGCCTTTTGCCCCTGTCGTGGTACGGAGGCAAAAGGCAAGGTCTGACCCCTTCTGCCCACGCTGTCGTGGTACGGAGGCAAAAGGCAAGGTCTGACCCCTTCTGCCTGTAGTACTCCCCGCCGTTGCGCCCCGCATTGCCCATGTTGCGGATCTTCGCCTCGTACAGATGGGAGAGCTCGTGCTTCTCCTTCTGCGAGCGGAAGCTCAGGCCGTCGATCAGCTCCAGCGCATCGCGCAGGCTGTAGCCGCTGGAGAACTTGTTCCGGATCTCGCTGAAGATCTCCCCGATCTTGTACTCGAGGGTGTCCGGCCCCGTCGCGCGCGTGCGGAAGCCCTGGAGATACGGAAACAGATCGTCGTTGACGAAGGCGATCAGATCCGCGCCCGTCAGCGCCTCGTTATGGTCGAACGCGCCATCGGCCGTCTTCGGCGCAGCCCACGCCGACCAGCGATACGGCTCATCGATGATGTACCGGTAGGACTTGCCCACCAGTTCCGCCTCCTGCGCGCGCTCGTACTCCAGATCGTCCAGATACTTGAGGAACAGCATCCACGACGTCTGCTCCGTGTAGTCCAGCTCAGTCGCGCAGCCGGCCTCTTTCCAGAGCACGTCATCGATATTGCGGAAGGTTTGCTCGAACATTCAGTCACCCACTCTCCTTGGACGCCGCATTATCCCTTCGCGCGCAGGTCAGGAGAAAGGTGGGCGCCACTTCCCTGGCGTACTTCCTGCGGTCCTAAGCGGCAGGCTGCCCGCTGTCGCCAGGCCCATCGAACCGCACCGGCCGCACGGTGTCCAGCTCCACACCCTTCCGTGCACACGAGAGATCGTGCTGGCCCTGCATGGCCACCCAGCTTCCCGGCGCACGGCCATGGGTGTCCACTTCGCTTGGGCTTTTCGGCCCGAAAATGGGCCGTTTAAGCGCCTGTGCAGCGCCAAGAGAGGAAACTAGCCTTTTAGATTCAGCGGAGTATCGAGGCCCGACCCCGTTTTGCCCGTTAGTCGGCCATTTTCGCCCATGAAACTGCACGTCTAAGGCTCTATGTGGGCGAGGCGAGCGCATTAAGGTCCAGGTTTTCCGCCGCTTATCGTGGTCCGACCCCGAATTCCACAGGTAATGTGTGGTCCTCACACATCGAAGTTGGAAAGTGCTGAGACGATAGGCTGCTATGGTGTGTGTTCAACCAAGTCGTCGCGCGATCGCGAACTCGACGAGTATTAGCTGAACTTCCCATGCGATCCGCCAAGAGGCAAATGCCTAAGGGATAGGTTCCGGCCAAACTAAAGCCGTCGTGCAGCCTCCGTCCCAGCAGCCGATATGGTACTAGAATCCTAATAGATCTGTCGAACTGCGCGGCGCCGTACTCTTCGCCATAGTCCCACCCGGCCTTCCCAGTCAACGAACCAGGGATGTTCCTCGAATTGGCGACAAATTTCGTCCTTCCCGGCGTTAGTCTTAATATACACCTTAGGTGCCTCAGCGGCATTCGTGAGTCTTTCGAGTAATAAATAGCGAGCGGTCCGTGGGATCCCTTTGCAACTCATTATATCTAGGGCGAGGTGCAATACGCCTGTATTAACAATCCCTTCCCGTTCTAGAAGCTCCCCAGCGCGGTTGCAGATCGCGATTCCGAATGGTATCTCTCCATCTCTTTTGTTAAAGTAAAACAAGAAACCGATAACGTTAAGATAATCTCTGGCGCTGAAGTGTTTCGGATCGATCCCAAGGTATGAGAGTGTCTCATCAGGCTCCAAGCTAAATGGTGTAGGGAAATGGGACAGTGTTGCAAGTAGGTTAACGATAATAGGGGTGCCGTTGTCTGTCGGTCTGATGGTATCGCTACTGGCGTCCGTATTGAACTCTCTATGAGGCTTTAGAGAGTTCAATACCTCAACCACACGATTGAAAATGCGTTCATGATGCCAAAGGGTCGACGGATCGGGATCTTCCCCGTTGAGTATCTCGTGCCAACACAAGATTGCCGTAGAAAGCGCAATCCCTGTGCTATCTGTAGGGCGAATCGAGACGAAGTATGCTGCTATATCTATATAAATCCATATCAAGCTTCTACGGATGCTAGCGGGAACAGCGGGATGACCTTCCGCCAGCCTCAGGGCTCGCATGCGTATCACACCCGGGACACGCGCGGCCGCATTAGATAGGCCACCGCTTTGTGCGCAAGAAAGCCGGATGTCTTGAAGGAACTTACGTTGCCATCGGTGAAGCTCCTTGGTGGTAGACTCCATCGTGTCCGACTCTCCCTTGAGCGTCCCCTTCGCTGTGTCACAACGTGCTTGAATGAGTTCGTCTAGCGCCTGAACTGCCGCGCCGATGGTCCTTCCGATTGTCTGGGATTGAACCCCGTGCAAGTCGAGAAATGGACGCGAAAGAACGTTGGTTTTATGTTGGTTCAAACGTAGATTGTATTCGCTGAGCCTTGCCTCGATTATTCTTATCGCATGCTGGGCATCGGTTTCGGTTGAGCAGAATACGTAGTAGTTGTCTACGTACCTATAAATTCGGAACGAAGGGCGCGTTCCCGGCTCGCCAGACATCTCGGATTTGTTGTCTAAATCGGAGAGGATGTTCAAGTCGATCTGTTGGAATATTATCTCAGCAAATATTCGGCTTATCTCGGGGCCAACGATAATGCCATGGGTCTCGTTCCAGTTAGCGCGTTGCATTACATAGTCAAAATAGGGCCCAAAGGGCTGAAGTCGACCGGACTTTTTATGCCGCCTCTCCTTTACAGGTTCAATATTCTCTTTGGTGTGAAATTTTCCACGTATGGCCCAAGCTATGGAATGTGTGTAGATGCTCGGAAAAGCTGCTTGAACGTCTAGGCTCGCGAGTATCGGATATTGTTCTTCGTTGGAAAGAAAACTCTTTGAGCCAAAGAATTTATATAGCCTACGGTAGCCGCGATAGAGAAAGAACTGGCGGGGTTGCATTTCCTCGGATGTCTCAACCAGCGAGCTTTTGGTATCCGAGTTATCCAGTTGAGGTTTTGGGGGTCTGTGTGTCACGGCGGCTTCTAGCTTTACTCGATCCACGCCGATTCCGCAGGGGGCTCGTAGTGTTAAGGGGGATCGTGAGGTTGCCTGTAAGATTCGATCAGATTCTTCATGAAGAAAAAATGCGAAGCGGATTTGGCTTTTGCAGTGAGGAAGAGCGATATGTCTCGATTTGCCTTCAGATGTCTGTGAAATAAAGTGCAATGGGATTTCGTGAGTCCCTTGGGTAGGGTCCATTAGTTTCGCTATGAAGCTGGCGAGCCACGCGGCCTGGTTGGGGTGGTGGGTGGCTGTCCGTGCTTCCGTGAAGCGTTGACAGTTGGTTAGCGAAAGGCGCTGGAGATTGTGATGCAACCCGAAGTTGTCAAGGAAAAGAGGGAGTTCTTCCGGATGAGTGTCACTCCAGAGTGCGCGGAGTGTGTCGGATCGCAAGAAGGCTCGCTCATCTTGTGTACGGAACTTGCGGTTATGTGCCATGAGACCAACCTTCAATCAGCCGGCGAGCGCGCGAGGGCGAGACTCTGTGGAACAGCCGTAGTTTGTGACCCGCTGTGAATGATATCGAAAGCAACTGACGCCGTTGTTCCGGCGACAGGTGGGCACGGAGTTCTCGGGAGAGTGGCGTTTTGGTTCCATATAGGATCGAGCGAAGAAATGCGTCGATAGAGGGTAAGGCCCCGGTTTCATAGCAGTCAGGGGTTAGATGTGGGTAATTGTAGTAGATCCCGGTAAGCATGGCTTGCGATTTCACCCCGCGTCTGACGAGCGCGGTATTGGATGCGAGAAGTTTTAGGGAGTCTTTAAGGATATTGAAGTTTTTGTTTCTTTTGAACTCCATGAAGCACCTGATGATTTTAGACTTTATTCTTTTAGTTTTTGCCGGGCTTATATCGACCGAAACCGAGCGGTCTGATCTGCAAGTAAATGTGTAGCCTAAGTAGGTAAATGGCTCGCGCATCGGGCATTCGGTCTTGTTGACGTCTATGGCTCGGTGTTTTTCGGGATTGTTGTTTATCTGTAGGTCACCAGGTACGCGGTCTAGTAACGTTTGCAGTGTTTCATTGATGGGGTAGCTGTATTTGTTTTTTGCGCGAATTATTATGATGTCGTCGACGAACCGGCCGTAGAAGTACGTTTCGTGGTCACGAAGAAAGTAGAGGTCAATGTCTTGCATTGCGTATTCGGTGAGCGCGGAGCTCATCCCGATGCCGCGAGCGACGCCTGGTATGCCGTTTGCGTCGCACGTTCGATTGTAACGAGAGAGTGACCGCTTTACGGGGCCGCTTGCCCGCAGTCGACGATTGACTTGGTCTACGAGGGCGGGTCTGTCGAAGGATTCAAAAAAGGCGGATACGTCAAATCGATAGAGGGTCGCGGGCCCAAGCTCTCGTAGTGAGTAGATGAGTTGCCCGATTTGTTGGTGTCTAGGGGTTGTGGCTATTGTTAGTTCGTGTCGAAGTATTTGGGTGGTCGCAATGTCGACAATCTTTTCGTGTGGGTTGGTAAGTTGCAATCCCGGCTTCTTATTGAATGATGCACGTTTGGCTTCGAACGGGCCTAGGTTTGGGTCGGTGGCGGATAGGGTATCCGCCTGATGTTCGGTGATCACCTCTTCAATGCTTCCGGATTTGTAGTGGTCGGAGGTGATAAGCGTGTCATGGATAGAACGTCGGATGAGTTGGGTCCAGTACATTGTGAGTCTCCGACAAACGTTGAAAAAGTTTTGCGCGAAGGGTGGATCTTGGTGGTTTTGTGCGGATGGGTCAATTAAAAAAAGGAATGCGTGTGTTGGGTTAGGAATGTGGGTTCGTGTTGATGGGGTCTGTCGATGCGGTGGGCGTGGAACAAGCGCTCAGTCGAGAAAGGCTACAGCCTTGACGAGCGCGTGGGCACGCGTGCCCCGGCGGAGGCCCAGCCGGTCGGTGGATAACTGCGTCAGCTCCGCCATCAACGTCTGCCCATCGTCCTGGCGGCACACTGCGAGTGTGCGTGCGGGGCCGTGGTGCCCGGGCGCCTCATCCAGCGACTCGATGGTCACGGGGATGATGTTGAGGATGGAGACGTCCTGGGGCGGGGTCAGCGCGATGGAGACGTCACGGGCGTCGATGCGCAGTCGGGCCGGGCGGCCGGCGCCGTTGGTGGCGCCCGGTGTGGATGGTACGCGGTAGCGGGCCTCGGGCGGGCCGAAGGGGTGGAGGCCGTGGGCGTCCGCCGGGCCCAGTTCGCCTTGCAGGACGGAGACGGCGCCTTCGTCGCGGAACAGGGGGGAGTCGGCGCGGGCGAGCGCTTCGCGCAGGGGTTCCAGGCGTTCTAGCTGGCCGTCGTGCATGAAGGCGACGCGGGTGGCGAGGCGTTCGACCTCGTCCGGGGCGTGGGTGACGAGCAGGCTGGGGATGCCGGTCTCTTCGGCCAGGCGGGCGAGGAAGGGCATGATCTCGCGCTTGGTCTGGGTGTCGAGGGCGTTCAGGGGTTCGTCGAGCAGCAGCAGGTCGGGGCTGGTGAGCAGGGCGCGGCCGAGGGCGACGCGCTGGCGCTGGCCGCCGGAGAGCTGGTCGGCGCGGCGCCCCAGCAGCTCGGTGATGCCGAGTAGGTCTGCTACTTCTTCCAGGTGCAGGCGGCGCAGGGGCTCCGGGGTGCGTTTGTAACCATAGAGCAGGTTGCCGCGTACGGAGAGGTGCGGGAGCAGGGTGGATTCCTGGAACACCAGGCCGACGCGGCGGCGGTGCAGCGGGACGAAGGTCTTGCCGGACTGCCAGGCGGTGTCGCCGAAGTGCACCTCGGCGCCGGGCGGATGTTCCAGGCCGGCGATGATGCGCAGCAGCGTGGTCTTGCCGCAGCCGGAGCGGCCGAACAGGGCGGTTACGCCCTCCAGCGGGAAGGCCGTGTCCACGTCCAGCGCGAAGCCGGAGCGTTCCAGACGCGCCTTGATGCGCAGGGATTCGCTCGTGGGTCGGGTCACAGGCGCACCGTGTCGAAGCGGCGGTTGATGGCATAGACCACGAACAGCACCACGAAGGCGAAGATCAGCAGGCCCAGCGACAATCGGTGGGCGGAGGCGAAGTCCATCGCCTCGGCGTGGTCGTAGATCAGGATGGACAGCACCTGGGTCTCGCCGGGGATGGCGCCGCCGAGCATCAGGATCACGCCGAACTCGCCGAGGGTGTGGGCGAAGGCGAGCGTGGCGGCGACGATGAAACCGCCGCGGGTCATCGGCAGGATCACGGTCACGAAGCGGTCGATGCGCCCGGCGCCGAGCGAGCCGGCGATCTCGGTTGGCCGGCGGCCGAGGTTGGCGAAGGCCTGTTGCAGTGGCTGCACGGCGAAAGGCAGGGAGTAGATCACCGAGGCGATCAGGATGCCCTGGAAGGTGAAGGCCAGGTGGTTGAGGCCCCAGCTCTCCAGTGTGCTGCCGACTGGGCCGGCGGGGCCCAGCAGGACCAGTAGATAGAAGCCGAGCACGGTGGGGGGCAGCACCAGCGGCAGGGCGACCAGTGCCTGCACCGCGGTGCGTACGCCGCCGGGGGCACGGCCATTGGCCAGCCACCAGGCAATGGGCGTGGCGATCACCAGCAGGATCAGCGTGGTGTACAGCGCGAGCTTGAGGGTAACCTCGATCGCCATCCAGTCCGTGGGGCTCAGTTCGAACATGTGGGGTTACTGGGCGGCGTCGTCGGGCAGCTCTTCGCCGGGCATCACGAAGCCGTAGCGGCGCATGATGTCGCGGGCGGTGTCGCCGTTCATGTATTCGGCGAAGCGGTGGGCCATCTCGTTGTGTTCGCCGCGCCGGGTGATCACGAAGCCCTGGGTGAGGGGTTCGTGCAGGGCGTCGTCGATCAGGTAGTGCGGGTGTTCGGCGAGGTCCGGAAACTCGGCCAGCGACAGGGCGATGATGCCGATCTCCGCACCGCCGGCCTGGATCATGCGCGCGGTCTGGGCGATGTTGTCGCCGTTGACGATCTTCGGCTGCAGGTCGTCCCAGACGCCCACGGACTGGAGCGCCTCCATCGCGCGCACGCCGTAGGGCGCGTGGGTGGGCGAGGCGATGGCGACGCGGCGGATGTCGTCGCGCAGCAGGTCTTCCAGCGTCATCGTGGAGGCATCCATGCGGTTGCTCCACAGCACGATGCGGCCGATGGCGTAGACCTCCGGTTCGGTGGCCGCGTGGCCCTCGGCACGCAGCTTCTGCGGGTAGGCGATGTCGGCGGAGAAGAACACGTCGTAGGGGGCGCCGTTCATGATCTGCGTGGTCATGCGGCCGGAGGAGCCGTAGGTGACGCGCACCGCGTCCTCCGGGTGCGCTTCGCGGTAGGCGTCCAGGATCTCGTCCAGGGCGAAGCGCAGGTCCGAGGCGGCGGCGATGGTCAGCGGGCCGTTGGCGGCGGCCAGGCTGGGCAGCAGGAGGAGCAGGGTCAGGAGGAGGGCGCGCAGGTGCATGTTGGGGGTGGTTCCCTGTGGGTTCGGGTTGTGGTTGCCTCGGGTGGTTCCGTTAGGGATTACTCGCTGCGCTCGCCCTTCGGGCCGGCCTGCGGCCGTTCAACGCAGCTTCGCTGCTTTTGTGCTTCGTCGCGGTGCTCCTCGCAGTGACGAGCACTTTTTGGCGCTGTGCGATGCGTTATATTTCAGATTGCATATCGACTGGCGCAATGATGCGGGGCCGGGGGAGGGCCGTCAAGGCTCGGGTGGTGGTTACGGCTTGTGGTCTTCGGCGAGGAAGTCTGCGAAGGCGTGCAGTTCGTCGTGCAGGGCCTCGCAGGCCTGGCGTTCCATGTCGCGGTAGCGGCCCAGTACCGTCTCGCCGAATTCGGTGACCTGTGCGCCCCCGCCGCCGGAGCCGCCCTTGGCCGTGGCCACCACCGGTTCGCGGAAGCTCTGGTTCATGGTTTCGACCAGGTCCCAGGCGCGGCGGTAGGACATGCCGACATGGCGCGCGGCCGCGGAGATAGAGCCCCGGTCGCGGATCGCCTCCAGCAGCATGGCCTTGCCCGGGCCCATGGCGGTGACCTCGCCCAGCAGGACGCGCAGGCGCGGGGCCTGGGACGGGTCCTTGGAGTTGCCGGAGTGGTGGGTGCTCATGCGTTGGGCGGCCTGGGGTTTGCGTGCAGGGGGTGCGGAGACAGGGGTGTGGTTACGAAATGATACCCCGGAATGGTTGGAGGCCAGCCCTCTGGCCGATGGGGGCCGATCCGGCGTCCTATCGGCCAGGGGGCTGGCCTCCTACGGGGGGCGTTGAGGGCCGGGGTGCGATACCCCGGCCTCCGGTTCAGGCCTTGCCCTGGAGCTGCGGGATGACGGCCTCGTTTTCCAGCGTGGAGGTGTCGGAGGTGATCTCCTCGCCCTTGGCGATGGAGCGCAGCAGGCGTCGCATGATCTTGCCGGAGCGGGTCTTGGGCAGGCCGTCGGCGAAGCGGATGTCGTCCGGCTTGGCGATCGGGCCGATCTGGTCGGCGACCCAGTTGCGCAGCTCCTTGATCATCGCGTCAGCTTCGTCGCCGGTCAGGCGGTTGCCCTGCAGGATCACGAAGGCGACGATGGCCTCGCCCTTCACGTCGTGCGGGCGGCCGACCACGGCGGCCTCGGCCACCGCCTTGTGCGCGACCAGGGCGGATTCGACTTCCATGGTGCCCATGCGGTGGCCGGAGACGTTCAGCACGTCGTCGATGCGGCCCATGATCCAGAAGTTGCCTTCGGCGTCGCGCCGGGCGGAGTCGCCCGCCAGGTAATACTTGCCACCGAACTTGGGCCAGTAGGTGTCCTTGTAGCGCTGGTCATCACCCCAGACGGTGCGCAGCATGTGCGGCCACGGCTTCTTGATGACCAGATAGCCGCCCTGGTCGGCGCCCAGGCTGTTGCCGTCCTCGTCCACCACGTCGGCGGCCACGCCGGGGAGGGGGCGCGTGCAGGAGCCGGGGACCAGCGTGGTCGCGCCGGGGATCGGGGCGATCATGTTGGCGCCGGTTTCGGTCTGCCACCAAGTGTCGACGATGGGGCAGCGCTCCTGGCCGACGGTGGTGTAATACCACATCCAGGCCTCGGGGTTGATCGGCTCGCCGACCGTGCCCAGCAGGCGCAGCTTGGACAGGTCGTACTGTTTGGGGAGGTCCGGGCCGGCCTTCATCAGCGCGCGGATCGCGGTGGGGGCGGTGTAGAACACGGTCACGCCGTGGTCCTGGCACATTTTCCACCAGCGCCCGGCGTCGGGGACGGTCGGCGTGCCTTCGTAGACGACCTGGGTGGCGCCCACGGCCAGCGGGCCGTAGGCGACATAGGTGTGGCCGGTGATCCAGCCGACATCCGCGGTGCACCAGTAGACGTCGTCGCCCTGCAGGTCGAACACCCACTGGTTGGTGACGATGGCGCCCAGCAGGTAGCCGGCGCTGGAGTGCTGGATGCCCTTGGGCTTGCCGGTGGAGCCGGAGGTGTAGAGCAGGAACAGCGGATGCTCGGATTCCACCCACTCGGGCTCGCAGTCGACGGATTCGCCGTCCACCGCGTCCTCCCACCAGATGTCGCGGCCTTCGTGCATGGTCACGTCGTTGCCGGCGCGCTTGCACACCACGACCTTCTCGACGTCGCCGCCGTTGGAATCGAGCGCCTTGTCGACATTGGCCTTGAGCCCGACGACCTTGCCGCCGCGCTCGCCGCCATCGGCGGTGATGACCACCTTGGCGCCGGAATCCACCACGCGGTCACGCAGCGCGTCCGCGGAGAAGCCGCCGAACACCACCGAGTGGATCGCGCCGATGCGCGCGCAGGCCTGCATGGCGATCACGGCCTCGGCGTTCATCGGCATGTAGATGATGACGCGGTCGCCCTTCTCCACGCCCATGCCCTTGAGGGCGTTGGCCAGCTTGCCGACCTCGTTGTAGAGATCGCGGTAGGTGAGGTGGCGGGTGTCGCCGTTCTCTGCCTCGAAGATCAGGGCGGTCTTGTTGCCGCGCACCTCGAGATGCCGGTCGATGCAGTTGTAGGAGACGTTCATACGCCCGTCGGCGAACCACTGGTAGTGCGGCGCGTTGGAGTCATCCAGGCCCTGGGTGAACTCGGTCTGCCAGTCGATCTGCTCGCGCGCGAGGTCGCACCAGAAGCCCTCGTAGTCGGCCTCGGCCTTCTGGTGCAGGGCCTCCAGGTCGGCCGGCTTCAGGCGGGCGTTTGCGGTGAACTCCGCCGGCGGCGCGAAGTGGCGCGTCTCGGTGAGGGTGGACTCGATGTTGTCACTCATCAGGGCCTCCAGATCGATTTCTTGTTTGGGGGCGGGAGTGGCCTGGGGCCAGCCCCGTCAGGGTTTCCATGGTGGGTGCGAGGATAGCATGCGAACCGGGTGCTGGCGGCGCCTACCAGAGCCATGCGGGGCGGAACAGCACGCGCCCGAGCGGCAGCTTGCCGTCCGGCGATTGCCGGCTCAGCAGGGCGGCGAACAGTTCGCCCGCGGCGATGGCGTCGAACAGCGCGTCGTGCGCGCGGTAGGCCGGCAGGTTGTAGCGCGCGCGCAGGGTGTGCAGGCGCAGCCCGTGCGCGGGGATCGGCTGGCCCGCGCGGCGCAGGGCCGTCTCCGCCAGGCGCAGGGTGTCCACGATCGCCAGTGGCGGGCGCACGCCGTACAGCCGCTGGCAGGCCTGTTCCAGGAAACCGATCTCCAGCGCCGCATGGTGCGCCACCATGACGCGTCCGGCGAGGGCCTCGAACAGGGCATCCAGCGCCGCGTCCAGCGGGACACCTTCGGCGGCGCGCTGATCGGTGATGCGGTGGATTACCGCGCTGGCCTCCGGCACCGGGCCCTCGGCGCGCACCAGGCGCTGGTCCGCGGTGGCCAGGTCGATGCGGGCGCCGTCCATCGCCACCCAGCCGATGCTGAGGATGCGGTCGTGCTCCGGATCCAGCCCGGTGGTCTCCAGGTCGACCGCGAGGAAGCGGCTGGCCGCGACGGCCTGGCCGGCGCGCGGCAGGGGGGCCTCCAGGGACGTACGCAGCGGGCCCGGCGGGGCCCGGCGCGCGGCGCGCCGGCGGGCCCGGCAGAAACGCCAGTGCCCGGGTGGTCGGCGCCAGTCGGGATGGTTGAGCGGGCAGACCATCAGCTGACGGGGGCCGGGCCGGGCATAGTCGAGCGGTTCATCCGTGGACACGCTCGGCGTTCGCGAGCGCCGTCTTGCGGGCGTCGCTGACCAGGCGGAAGGCCGTCTTCAGGTGGCTGCGCTCCAGCGTGGACAGCTCGGCCGGGTCCAGCGCGTTGTCCGGGGGCTGGGCGTTGCGGATCTGGTGCGCCTGGTGGCGGGCGCGCAGCTCGGCGATGTAGCGCCAGGCATCGATCAGGTTGTCGGCCGTAGTGTCGCTGATCACACCGGCGCGGGCGGCGGCGCGCAGGCGTTCCACGGTGCTGCGCGCCTCGCTGCCGGCATGCAGGGCGAAGACCCGTGCCATGGCCACGATCGGGAGCAGGCCGCGCATCTTCAGGTCCAGGGTGTCCGCGTGCTCGCCGCTGTCCTCCAGCACGAACTGCCGGAAGAAGCCCAGCGGTGGGGGCAGGTCGCGGGCCTGGTCGGCCAGGGCGCTCAGCAGGGCCTCGTGGCGCGCCCCGGTTTCCAGGGCCCGCTGGCGCAGGGGCTCGAACAGCGTGGCGTCCCCGTGGATCACGCGCATGTCGAGATAGTGGGTGGCCAGCATCGCATCGCGCGCGGCGGGGTGATGCAGCACGCGTTCCATCTCGCGGGACCAGTCGGCGGCGGGGCGGCGCCAGTCCGGGTGGGTGGGGTCGACATCGCCGGGGCAGGCGCGGATGCCGCAGGCATCAAGGCCGGCGGTGACCTGGCGGGCCAGTGCCTCGAACCAGGCGCCGGCCCCCTCCGGTGCGTCGTCGGCCAGGATGAGCGCGGTGTCCTGGTCGGTGAATACGGTCTGTTCGTGGCGGCCCTGGCTGCCGCTGGCCAGCCAGGCATACGCGCAGGGGGCCGATCCCTGGTCACGCTCGCAGAGCTCGATCAGGCGCTGGGTCAGGGTGTCGATCACGGTGGTGATGGTCTGCGTGAGCTGCACGGCATCCGCGCCGGAGTCCACCAGCTGGGCCTGCAGCCGGGGCAGGGCCTGCATCACGGCCTTCAGGCCGTCGAGATCGTCGGCGCGGCGCAGGTCGCGTACCAGGTAGACGGCGCTGGTGCCCTGATGGCGGATCAGGTCGGTGCTGGAGAGCATGCCGGCCAGGGTCCCGTCCGCCTCGTGGACGACGGGGAGGTGGTGGATGTCGTGGCGGGCCATGCGCAGCAGGGCCTCGAAGGCGGGTGTGTCGCGCTGGACGGTGGTCAGCGGGCCGGCCATGGACTCCGCCACGGGTTGCCCGGGATCGATGCCCTTGGCGATGGCGCGCCGCAGGTCGGTGTCGGTCAGGATGCCTTCGGGGGCGCCCGGCCGGTCCGGGGCGTGCAGCAGCAGGGCGGAGACGTCGGCGCGGTCCATCAGGCGCGCGGCCTCGCGCAGGCTCAGGGTGCTCGGTGCCAGCACCGGGTTCGGCGTCATCAGCGCGCGGACTGGCGTGGTCAGCAGCCGGTTGTCGTCCCCGTGGCCGTGGGGCGCCCCCCCGGCGGCCAGGGGGCGCGGCGCGTCGTCGGCGAGGAACTGGGCGATGGCGCCGTCGCGGGCGGCCAGTTGCCGGGCGCGCTCCAGAGGCAGGTGGTAGACCAGGGCATCCTCGATCACGGGGCCGAGCGGGGTCTGCGGTGACGCGGCGAGATGCACCAGATCCCCTTCGCCCAGGCGGTCCAGCAGGGTGTCGCGGGCGTCGCGGATCTCCAGGGTGCCGGTGCGCACGATCCACAGGCCGGGCTCGGCGTCCGGCGGGAAGCGGCTGCCCTCGCGCAGGTAGCGCAGGGTGAGCTGACGCACGATCGCGTCCCGGCTGGCCGCCGGCAGGGAGGCCAGATCCGGGCAGCGATCGAGAAACTCGCGGATCTCTTCGAGTTCGCCGTTCATGCGCGGGTCCGTGTGGCGATATACCCGGGGAGACACCGGGGCGTGGATACGTTGGGGTTCAGGGTGTGGGGCAACCGGCAATCGACCGGGTTCGGGTCGATTGCCGCTTGTCCCGCGGGACATGTGCCAGATAAAAGGGGCCGACCCGGTGCACCCGAGCCGACCCCGTCGTTACTTCTGAAACTCCATCCAGTCATGGTGACGGGAGCCCCGCCATGCCGATGCTGCCAGGCATGACGGGGCCGTCCATCAGCTTTCGGTACGCGGTACGCGCACGCTTTCGACCAGGTCCTGGATGTCCTTCGGCGGTTCCTTGGTCATCTTCATCACAATGTAGGCGGTGATGAAGTTGAAGGCCGCGCCGATGGCGCCGAAGCCGGTCGGGTTCACACCCAGCAGCCAGCCGTCCGGGTTGTCCGGGAGCATGGCGGTGCCGGAGAAGAAGAACCAGCCCTTGTACGTGAAGATGTACAGCAGGGTGGTCCCGAGACCGACCAGCATGCCGGCGATCGCGCCTTCCTTGTTCATCTTCTTCATGAAGATGCCCATCATCAGGGTCGGGAACAGCGAGGCCGCGGCCAGACCGAAGGCCAGTGCCACCACCTCGGCCGCGAAGCCGGGTGGATTAAGCCCCAGATACCCCGCGAACAGGATGGCGACCGCCATGGCGATACGTCCTGCCATCAGCTCGTTCTTCTCGCTGATCCTGGGCATGAATACGCCCTTCAGCAAGTCGTGCGAGATGGCCGACGATATGGCGAGCAGGAGCCCCGCCGCGGTCGACAGTGCGGCAGCGATACCGCCCGCTGCGACCAGTGCGATCACCCAGCCCGGAAGCCCGGCGATCTCGGGGTTGGCCAGCACCATGATGTCGCGGTCGAGGGTCACGATCTCGGAGCCTTCCCAGCCGTATTCCTCTTCCGCCATCGCGGCGAACTCTTCGTTGGCGTCGTTGTAGTACTGGATCACGCCGTCGTCGTTCTTGTCCTCGAACGCCAGCAGACCGGTCTGCTCCCAGCGCTCCATCCAGGCCGGCTTGTCCGCGTGGGCCAGGTGGCCTTCCTCGGTGCCGATCTCGCCCGGATGCACGGTGTTGACCAGGTTCCAGATGGCCATCGCACCGACCGCCGGGGCGGTGGTGTAGAGGATGCCGATGAACACCAGCGCCCAGCCGGCGGACTTGCGGGCATCCCGCACGCGCGGAACGGTGAAGAAGCGGATGATCACGTGCGGCAGACCCGCGGTACCGATCATCAGCGCCAGGGTCAGCAGGAACATGTTCATCAGGCTCATGCCGCCCACTTCGGTGTAGGCGTGGAAGCCCAGATCCACCATCGTCTGGTCCAGCGCATCCAGCAGGTAGGTATCGGAACCCTGCAGGGTGGAACCGAGACCCAGCTGCGGCAGCGGGTTGCCGGTCAGGGTGATGGCGATGAAGATCGCCGGCACCGTGTAGGCAAAGATCATGATCACGTACTGCGCGATCTGGGTGTAGGTGATGCCCTTCATCCCGCCGAGCACGGCGTAGATGAACACCACCGCCATCCCGGCGAACAGCCCGGTGGCCAGCGGCACCTCCAGGATGTTGGAGAAGGCGATCCCGACCCCGCGCATCTGCCCGATCACGTAGGTGACGGACATCACGATCAGGGAGATCACCGCGATGATGCGCGCGGCCTTCGAGTAGAAGCGGTCACCGATGAATTCCGGCACCGTGAACTTCCCGAACTTGCGCAGGTACGGGGCCAGCAGCAGGGCCATCAGCACGTAGCCGCCGGTCCAGCCCATCAGGTAGGCGCCCCCGGTGAAGCCGAGGAAGGCGATCAGGCCGGCCATGGAGATGAACGATGCGGCGGACATCCAGTCCGCGGCCGTGGCCATGCCGTTGGCGATCGGGTTGATGCCGCGCCCGGCGACGTAGAACTCGCTGGTCGAACCGGCACGCGCCCAGATGGCGATGCCGATGTACAGGGCGAAGGTCGCCCCGACCACGAGCAGGCTTAGAGTCTGTTGATCCATGACAGGCTTACTCCTCGTGGACGTTGAACTTGCGATCCAGGACGTTCATGCGCCAGGCATAAACGAAGATCAGGATGATGAAGGTGTAGATCGACCCCTGTTGTGCGAACCAGAAGCCCAGCGGATAGCCCCCCAGCTGGAACGCGTTCAGGGGCTGGGCCACCAGGATGCCCAGCACGAACGACACCAGGAACCAGATGGCCAGGCAGATGCCCAGCAGGCGCAGGTGCGCCCGCCAGTACGCCTGCCGGCTCAGGTCTTCTTGTGACATGACGATGCTCCTCTCGTAAGGTTTTGTTGTTTGCCGTGGTCCTTCACAGCTGGTACTGCACCTCAAGCTGTCCCTGCAGCTTGCGGGCCTGCCGGAAACTCTCCTTGAGCACCCGTCCCTCCAGGGCACCCAGTTCTTCCGGCCGGATTCGGTTGTCGTCCTCGCGCCCCTCGCGCAGGGCTTTCTGCTGTGCGCGCAGGCGCAGCATCTGCAGGTAGCGCAGCGCCGCGTGGTAGTCGCGGGCATCGGTTTCGCGCATCACGTCCGCGGTGACCGCCTGGTCCAGTCGGTCGTGGGTGCGCGTCGCCGGCAGCTCGGCGGCCAGCGCGATGACGCGCGCGGCGTCGACGAAGGGTGTGAGCCCCTGCTTCTTGATGTCGATGCCCTCGGCCCCGCTCTTGATCTCGCCGAACAGGCCCAGCGGCGGCCGGAACATCTGCTGGTTGGCCGCCATCTGACGGCGGAACCGGCTGTTGAACGCGGTCTTCTGCAGCAGCCGGGTGCGCAGGGCCTCGACCGGGCCGGCATCGCCGTCCACCGCGCGCAGGTCGAAGAAGATCGTGCTCTTGAGCAGGTGCTCCGGGGTGCCCTGCTCGATCCAGCGGGTAAAGCGTTGATCCCACTCCGGGCCGCTCAGGCAGCACTCCGGATTGCCGGCCATGATGTTGCCGGGGCACAGGGTGAAGCCGCATTCCGCCAGGGCCTGGTTCACGGCCTTCGCGTAGGGCAGCAGGCGCTCGCGGATGGCGTCCGCATCACCGGCCTCGGCATCGAACAGGATGCCGTTGTCCTGGTCGGTGACCAGGGCCTGTTCCTCGCGGGCCTGGGAGCCAAACGCCAGCCAGGTGAAGTCGATGCCCTCGATGCTCGGGTGTTCGCCGCGCAGCAACGCCAGCACGCGGCGGGTGGCGTGCTCGTTGAGGCGGGTGATCAGACGCAGGACCTGATCCGCCTCCGCGCCCTGGCCGACTACCGCCTCGATCAGGCGCGGAACCTGACGCAGGCGCTCGGCAATGGTCGCCACCGAGTCCGCGCGGCGGATCTCGCGGACCAGGCCATCCAGGGTCAGCGGCTGGCTGGTCAGCAGGTCGCGCTCGCCCAGCACCCCGACCAGGCGTCCGTCACGCACCACGCACAGGTGGGTCATGCCGTGCTCCGTCATTGCCTCGATGCCCTCGAACCCGGGGGCGTCTTCGGCCAGGGCAACCGGGTCCGGCGTCATCACGGCGGCGATCGGCGTATCCAGGTCCACATCCGCGAGCGCCACGCGCGCCAGCAGGTCGTGCAGGGTGAAGATCCCCACTGGTCGCTGTTCCGCGTCGACCGCGACGATGGAGCCCACGCGTTCGTCGCGCATCGAGGCGAGGACTTCGCGCAGGCGCGATTCCGGGCGGCAGGTGACGGGCTCGCGCGCAATGCGCAGCGCCAGGGGCGTGTTGAGCTGACCGGCGGACCCGCCGTCGCGGGCGGACAGGGTGTCCAGGCCCTGCTGCAGGCGGTCCAGGAGATTGGCCAGGCGGCGGGTGCAGAAGTCGTTGAAGACCTTCGAGCGTGCCCGCAGGCGGTCGAAGTCCTCCAGGTTCAGTTCCAGGCAGACGGTGTCCTCGGCCGCGCGGTGCACGGTGTGCACGGCGCGTCGCCCCAGCAGGGCACCAATCGGGAAGCATTCGCCGGGGATCAGCTCCCAGGCCTTGCCGGAGAGCTGTTCGTCTTCGCTGGGGGTCTCGCCCCGGATGCGGCCCTGGCGAATGATGTGGAAACGCTGTGCGGGGCCGGCCTCGGGGTCGGTGATGCGGGCTCCCCGGGCATAGAAGCGGCTCTCCAGCCGTGGAAGCAGGAATTCCAGCGCGTCCGCCTCGAGCTGGTCGAACGGGGCGTGGGCGCCGAGGAACTCCCGGGTGCTGTCGAGCGCGTCAGACATGGCGTGGGCGGCATCCCCAAGGTGATCGTGTTCACGTTTCGGGGATTCATTGCAAATAGCGCGCCAATCTTGCTGCCGGGGCGGAACAGTGACTTGCGCCCGGCTGGTTCTTCAGTGTGTTACGTCGCGTAACACCGGTGTTTCTTACCGTTACACCCGCCTCCGGGGTGATGGAGACGGGCGTTTCGCTAAAGCGGGGGCCGGCGCCCGGTGATGAAGAAGACCACGGCCAGGATCAGCCCCACGACAAACAGGATCCAGGCGATCTGCGTGGCGGCTCCGGCGATGCCGCTGAGGCCGAGCGCGCCCGCCACGATCGCGACAATCAGAAACAACAGGGCCCATCCCAGCATCGGTTTTCTCCTTTTCGGTCATCTGAAAATATCAGTGTAGCGCAGAAATTTTGATTCAGTGTGGGGTTTGTATCCGGCTTGGCGCACCCGTTCTCATTTCGGTTTTTCGAATCGCGACGCGGCGCGCATGTTGAGGACGCATTTTGCAAACTGGTACGCGGTGCAATAAGAGCGAGTCCTCGAATGTGAATCCGTTCCCGCGGCGCGCGCTGCGTTTCCATGAGAATGGTTCGGTGAACGACAGGACCCGGGTTGGCCGGACAACACCTTGAGTATTTAATTCACGGGCAGGTGCGAGATGAACAATGACGTGCGAGTAAAAGACGCGGGCGTGGACCCCGGTGCGTATTGGACCCGGCATCCGGTATATGCAGTGGGCCTGGTCCTGGGCCTTGCCGGCCTGCTGGCGGGGTGTTCCGACTCCGGCCCGGCACAGGAGGCCGGCGAGACCGTGGACGAAACGGTCGAGGAGGTAGAGGAGGACCTGCGTGGCTGGGTCGAGGATCTGCGCGAGGAAGAACGCCAGCAGGACGAAGCCGGTGGCGAGCAGGCGCCTTCCGCGAACGAGGACCCGCTGCGCGAACTGGACTGACACCGGGTGTCCTTAACCCGGCACGGGTCCTGCGGGATCCGGGGGCGCGTGTCGGTGGATCAGCGTCGTCCCCGCGCATTTTTGCGGTGCTGATTGTGGTCGGGTTCGCGTTGTGAGTGGGGCGCTTTTGGGGTTTTTGCGGTTATCCGGAGGACATCACAGGTTCGGCCTTTTTGGTTATATGACGGTTCGGGAGAATCGGCGCGCCTTTGGTGATCAACAATGTTTCAAGGAGACGCGAAAATGAAAAAATTCCTGCTTGCAACCGTTGCAGTGGCAGCCTCGGGTCTTCTGGTACCGCAGGGAGTGATGGCGGATCCATCCGACCGGAGCGAGGGGCTGTACATGGGCCTGGGAACGGGTTTCAGCTCGCTGAAGAATGATCGGGACGAGGTCGCTGATTTTATTGGTTCTGGTGCCTCCGACTACCGCCTGGATGATGATGACAACGTCTGGCGCGGGTTCGTTGGATACAACTTCAATCCCTACGTAGGGGTGGAGGGGTTCTACTCGGACCTCGGGAAGGTGAAGCTGCGCGGTGACGAGCAGGGTGCGCACACCGACATCAAGTCGAGTGCCTACGGCGCGAGCGTGCTCGGCAAGCTGCCGATCGGGCAGCACTTCGAGTTCTTCGCCGAGGGAAACACTGGATAATGTACACGCTCGCGTTGACACCCCAGGTTTTCCGAGACAAGGCGCGGTGCGCAGCCGGTAGTGGTTCTACCGGCAAGGGCCGCAACGCAGGATCGGGGAACCTGGGGTGCCAACCCCGAAGGGGCTCGGCCGCTTTTGCGCGCGCACGGCGTTGCGGTTCCCTTGTGCAGAATGACTGCACGGCAGTCACCGCGCCTTGTTCGCACGCAAAAGCGACTCGAGCGCGAACGCGTACATTATCCAGTGTTTCCCTTGGCGGGTCTCGCCAAGTGGGATGCGGATGTGCGCGGGAACCTGGGGGATGAGAGCCTCACGCTGCGTAACAACGATGGCGTGGACCCGGTCTACGGAGTGGGTGCGCAGGTGAATCTTGACCGCTTCCTGATTCGCGCCGAGTTTGAGCGCTACGACTTCGACAGCGACTACAAGATCGACGCCTTCACCGCGTCGTTGGGCTGGCGATTCTGACAACCGACCGCGCGGGCTTCGGCAGACCGCACGCGCAAGAAAAGACGCCGCCCCGGGATGTGTTTCGGGACGGCGTTTTGCGTGAGGGAGGGCGGGGCGGGTGTCAGGCGGCCTGGGCCAGGCCTTCCTGGCGCCCGGGGCGGCCTTCCTTCAGGGTGACCAGCTCCTCGGCACTGGTGGGGTGCAGCGGGATGGTCAGGTCCAGGTCGCGCTTGGTCGCGCCCATGCGCACCGCCACGGCGAAGCCCTGAAGCATCTCGTCGACATTCGCGCCGATCATGTGGATGCCGACGACCTTTTCATCCTCCCCGGCGCAGACCAGCTTCATGGCCACCGGCGGCACCTCGCCCTCGGCGAACGCGCGGTTCAGGCCGCCGAATTGGGTCTCGTAGACGCGTACCGAGTCGCCGTGCTTCTCCACCGCCTGCGGCTCGGTCAGACCCACCATGCCCGCGGTTGGGTGGGTGAAGGTGACCGTGGGGATCTGGTCGTAGTCCACCGGTACCGGCTTCGTCTCGGGGGCATACCAGTGGGCGGCCAGGCGCCGGCCGGCGGCAATCGCCACCGGGGTCAGCGGCCCCTTGCCGATGATATCGCCCAGGGCGTAGATGCCGTCGACATTGGTGGCCTGCCATTCGTCCACCGGGATGATGCCGCCGCGGGCGATCTCGACTCCGGCCTCTTCCAGGCCCATGTCGCTGGTGGCCGGCTTGCGGCCGACGGCCCACAGGACCTTCTCATAGGGGCCCAGCTCCTGGCCGCCCTCGAGCTGGACGGTCACGGCGCCGGGTTTGCCGCCCAGGCCGGCGACCTTCACGCCCAGGTGGCGGTCGATGCCCTGGTGCTCCATGTGCTGGTCCAGCGCCTGCGAGACCATCGGGTCGAACATCTCCAGCACGCGGTCCTCCATCGCGACCACGTCGGTCTTCACGCCCATGGAGCGCAGCATCCCGGCCATCTCCAGGCCGATGTAGCCGGCGCCGATCACGGCGATGGATTCCGGCAGCTCGGTCCATTCGAAGAAGTCGTCGGAGGTCGCGCCCAGCTCGGCACCCTCCAGCGGCGGCACGATCGGGGCGCCGCCCATCGCCAGTACGATGCGCTCGGCGGTGTATTCGGTGCCGCTGTCGCTGACCACCTGGTTTTTGCCGGTCAGGCGGGCGCGTTCCGGAATGTGGGTCACGCCTAGCTTTTCCAGATGTCCGGACCAGAACTGGTTCAGGTCCTTCAGCATGGCCTGGCGCTTGTTGGCCAGGTCGGCGTAGCGGATGCCCTTGATCTCGACGTCCACGCCGAACTCGCCGGCTTCGCGGGCGTGCGACATGTGCTCTGCGGCGTACCAGGTGAGTTTCTTGGGCACACAGCCTTCGTTCACGCAGGTGCCGCCCAGCGGCTTGGGATCGAACACGGCGACGCGCGCGCCGTGCGGGGCGGCGCGTTCCGCCACGGCCAGGCCGCCGCTGCCGCCGCCAATCACGATGATGTCGTAGTGTTCCATGTCGATTCCTCGAAGGGTTCGGTGAAAGTGTTACATAACGACCGCGCTGCGCGCGGGCGTCAGGGTCTGCCATCCGTGTCCGGACGTCCGGTTTGCGGGATCCGGACACGGATGGCCACCCGTCCGGGTGACCACCGGGGACGGGTCACGAGGACCCGTCCCGGCAGGCAGGGTTTACGCCGCCTTCTTTTCGCGGGAGATCCACTCCTGCAGATCTTCCGAGCCGCCGATGCGGTGGCCGCCCACGAACACCTGCGGGACGGTCATCGCGCCGGTGGCGGCGCGCAGGCTGCGCAGGCTGGCGTCGCGGCCCAGGATGATCTCTTCGTAATCCAGGCCGGCGTTCTCCAGCATCTCCTTGGCGCTGGCGCAGTACGGGCAGCCCGGCTTGGTGAAGACGACCACGTCTTCGGGGCAGGCCGCATCCGGGGCGACGTGGGCGAGCATAGTGTCGGCGTCGGAGACGACGAAGGGGTCGCCCGGTTCGTCCGGCTCGATGAACTGCTTCTCGATCACGCCATCGCGCACCAGCATGGAGTAGCGCCAAGAGCGGTGGCCGAAGCCGAGGTCGCTCTTGTCGACCAGCATGCCCATCTGCTCGGTGAACTCGCCGTTGCCGTCGGCGATGAAGGTCACGCGGTCGGCCTGCTGGTCGGCCTGCCAGGCCTCCATCACGAAGCCATCGTTGACCGAGATGCAGACGATCTCGTCGATGCCGTGCTCCTTGAGCACCGGCGCCAGTTCGTTGTAACGCGGCACGTGGGCGGAGGAGCAGGTCGGGGTGAACGCGCCCGGCAGGGCGAAGACGATCACGTTGCGACCCTTGAACAGGTCGGCCGAGCGCACGTCGTGCCAGTCGTTGTCCTTGCGGCAGCGGAAGGTGACTTCCGGTACGCGCTGACCTTCGCGATTTTCGAGTTCCATGAGTTGTACTCCTTCAGTTGAGTGTTGATTGCCAGAGAAAAGATTTTGTTTTCGGCCGGGCCGATGCCCGACTACGGGACTCAAGATAAGGCCTGGCTAATGATTGATCCAGTGTTTCTTTTCTATTTGATCGTTAGTTTTGAGCTATCGTTGTGCCGGTCGCGGTGGTTACACCGATTCCATCGCATGGCCCCAAGGTTGACGCGTTCGCCGGAAATGCGGAAGCTTGCCGCCCCGATTCGGAAACGCCGAATCGCGGACCGCGTTATGGTGGTCCGTATCAGTCCCCTCGCGACGACAGGCTGTGAACCCCGCCAGGCCCGGAAGGGAGCAACGGTAGCAGCTGCGTCGGGCGCCGGGGTGTGGCGGGTGCGGGCCACCACCCTATTTCCCTGCGGCCCGGACCCCTGCGGTGATGCCCGCACCCGGGCGTGCACATGACTCGATCGACGGGGGAGGCATGAGTCACCAGGTTCTGGCCCGCAAGTGGCGTCCCTCGCGCTTCGAGGACCTGGTCGGGCAGCCGCATGTGGTGCGCGCCCTGGCCAATGCCCTCAGCGGCGATCGGCTGCATCATGCCTACCTGTTTGCCGGGACCCGCGGGGTGGGCAAGACCACCATCGCCCGCATCCTCGCGCGCTGCCTGAATTGCGAGACCGGCGTGACCGCCACGCCCTGCGGCGAGTGCCGCTCCTGCGTCGAGATTGCCGAGGGTCGCCATCTGGACCTGATCGAGGTGGATGCCGCCTCGCGCACCCGGGTGGACGACACCCGCGAGCTGCTGGACAACGTCTCCTATGCGCCGACCACCGGGCGTTTCAAGGTGTACCTGATCGACGAGGTCCACATGCTCTCCGAGAAGAGCTTCAACGCCCTGTTGAAGACGCTGGAAGAGCCGCCGGACCATGTGAAGTTCCTGCTGGCGACGACCGATCCGCAGAAGCTTCCGGTCACCGTGCTGTCGCGCTGCCTGCAGTTCAACCTGAAGCCGATGCCGCCGGCGATGATCGCCGAGCACCTGACGCGCATCCTCGCCGCCGAGGGGGTGGAGGCGGAGCCGGGCGCGCTGCTGCGCCTGGGCGAGGCGGCCGAGGGCTCGATGCGCGATGCGCTGAGCCTGACCGACCAGGCGATTGCCTATGGCGGTGAACGCCTGAGCGAATCCGATGCCTGCGACATGCTCGGGCTGCTCCCGCGCACCCGCCTGGCCGGCTTGCTGGATGCCGTGTTTGCCGGGGACGGCCCCGGCCTGCTGGCGGGACTGGCGGAGCTGGATGCCCTGGGCCCCGACTGGTCGCGGCTGCTGGATGAACTGGCCGCGCTGGTGCATCAGGTCGCCGTCCAGCAGGTGGCCGGCACGGCTCCCGGGGCGGGCGAAGAGGCGCTCGTCTGGGCCCGGGAGGCCGCCGACCGGGTCGACCCGGAGACGATCCAGCTGGCCTATCAGATCCTGGTGCACGGCGTACGCGATCTGCCCTACGCCCCGGACGCGCGCATGGGTGTGGAGATGACTCTGTTGCGGCTGCTGGCCTTCCGGCCGGAGCCGGTTCCCGGGCCTGCGGGCGAGTTCGGTGACACCCCGCCGCGTCGGCCGGCCGGTCCCGACGGGACCGCGCCGGCGCCGTCCACGCGCACCGCATCCCGGGCATCGGCGGCTTCCGCCAGTCCCCCGGCAACTGCCGCCGGCCCGACCGGGGGTGCCGGCGCCGCCAGCGCGCCGCCGTCACGCCCCCGTGAACAGGTGAACGAGCCGGCGCCGCCGGTGCCGCAGGCCGAGGCACCGGCCGGTGGCACCGCGCCGCGTCAGGCGCGCGAGGCGTCGCCTTCCACGGCCGGCCCTTCCGCGCC
Organism: Thioalkalivibrio sp. ALE25; assembly: GCF_000377285.1. Taxonomy (NCBI): domain Bacteria; kingdom Pseudomonadati; phylum Pseudomonadota; class Gammaproteobacteria; order Chromatiales; family Ectothiorhodospiraceae; genus Thioalkalivibrio; species Thioalkalivibrio sp. ALE25. The sequence goes on from NZ_KB897929.1 coordinate 201,261, forward strand.
GGAGGCGGCTGCGCGGCCCGTCGCGGCGGATGGTGCTTTCGACTGGTACCGCTTCGCCGAGGGGCTGCCCATGGGCACGGTGCGCGAACTCGCCCGGCACGCCGAGCTGCGCGAGCATGGCGCGGAACGCGTGGTGATCGCGGTGGCCCCGGGCACACTGTGTACCGATCGTGCCAAGGGCCGGCTGAAGGATGCGCTGGAGAACGCCCTGGGCCACAGCCTGCGCCTGGAGATCGTCAACCAGTCCGAGCCTTCCGGGGAGACCCCCGCGGCCCGGCTTGCGGCGGCCTCGGCGGAGCGTCAGGCTAGCGCCGAGACGGCCATGCGCGAGGACCCGGTGGTCCAGGCGCTGGGCGAGGAATTTGGCGCCGAACTGGGGGCCGTGCGGATTCGCGAACCCGGCGAGGCCCCCTCGACCGGCGGCGCCACGCCAGACAAGTAACTGAACCAGAAACCGCCGCGTTGCGGGGCAGGAGATCGAACCGATGATGAAAGGTGGCATGGGCGGCCTGATGAAGCAGGCCCAGAAGATGCAGGAAGATATGCAGAAGGTGCAGGCCGAGCTGGCCGAGATGGAGATCGAGGGCCAGGCCGGTGGCGGGCTGGTCAGCGTGGTCCTGACCGGCAAGTACGCGGCGCGTCGGGTCAAGATCGACCCCAGCCTGTTCGAGGATGACCGCGACATGATCGAGGATCTGGTGGCCGCGGCCATCAACGACGCGGTGCAGAAGGTCGAATCGACTACGCAGGAGCGCATGGGCAGCCTGACCGAGGGCATGGGCCTGCCGGCGGGCATGAAGCTGCCGTTCTGACCGGCCGGGTCGGACGCGTCTGATGGATGCGGAACTGGACGAGCTGGTCCAGGCGCTGCGCTGTCTCCCCGGGGTCGGGGCGAAATCGGCACGGCGCATGGCCCTGCACCTGCTGGAGCGCGACCGCGAGGGCGCGCGGCGCCTGTCGCGGGCGGTCGACGACGCGGTCCAGCGTATCGGGCACTGTTCCGTCTGCCGCACGCTCACCGCGGCCGAAACCTGCAGTCGGTGTGCCGATCCGGAACGCGATTCGCGGGTGATCTGCGTGGTGGAAAGCCCCGGGGACGTGCTGGCGATCGAGTCGGCGACCGACTTCGGCGGGCGCTTTCATGTGCTCCTCGGGCGACTGTCCCCGCTGGACGGCATCGGCCCGGAAGAGCTGGGGCTGAACCGGCTGGAGGCGCGCCTGCAGGCCGAGGGCGTGGAAGAACTGATCCTGGCGACAAACACGTCGGTGGAGGGCGAGGTGACCGCCCATTACCTCGCGGAGATGGCGGCGCGCCACGGGGTGCGCACCACCCGGATTGCCCAGGGTATTCCCAGTGGTGGCGAACTGGAGTACATCGATGCCGGGACCCTGGCGCATGCGCTGTCGGGTCGGCGTGAATATTGATACGTGGTAATATTTTGACCGATACGGGAGTGGCGGCATGACCGATTGTGTGTTCTGCAGGATCGTGGCGGGGGAGATCCCGGCGAAGGTGGTCTTCGAGGACGACGCGGTGCTGGCCTTCGAAGACCTGAATCCGCAGGCCCCCGAACATGTGCTGGTGATCCCGAAAAAGCACATCGCCACGCTCAATGATCTGGACGCGGCCGACGCCCCGATCATCGGTCAGATGACCCGGGTGGCCGCGCAGATTGCACGCGATCGCGGATTTGCGGAAAACGGTTATCGAACCGTGATGAATTGCAACGAACACGGGGGCCAGACGGTCTACCATATACACATGCATGTCCTGGCCGGGCGTGCGCTGAGCTGGCCCCCGGGCTAGGCAAGAAGAACAACAATACGGATCACTGGTGTGACGCGACACGGACTGAACGGTGCAGCCCCGACGAACCCGCCTCAGGTGCAAGGCCTGGGGCGGGTTCGTCTGCGTGGGCCCCGTTCTTCGCTGGTCGCTGGAGTGCTGCTGGTCAGCGGGTTCGCGGTCGCAGCGGCGCCGGCCAGCGCGGACGACCGCTATTCGCTGCTGGCGTCGCCTCAGACGCAGGGGTTCGCGGGTCCGGATGCGGCGATCACCACGCTGCGCGGCGAACCGGAGACCGGTCGCGACAGCGATTCGCGCTACCGGCTGTCGGTCCGCAGTACCGGGGATGCCTCGATCCTCGACGATACCGACAATGCCTTCGCCAGCACGCGCCAGTTCGAGGCGGTGGGCGGTTACCACCAGGAGCTGGGCGGTGGTTTTGGCTACGGCCTGAATCTGGGGCTGGGCATGGAGACCCGGCCGGACTGGAACGACCTCGGCCCCGCCAGCGAGTCCACCGCGTATTTCACCGACTTCAGCTTCGGTCCGACCTTTGCCTCCGGTCGCTTCGACAGCCAGTTCCGGGTGGGGGTGCGCCAGCCCCTGTCCAGCGAGGCCCGTGACCTGGGCTTTGGCTATGGCACGCGCTATCGCGAGACGGGCCGTACTGCCGGTTACCTGAGCCTGGACGGCCGCCTGCGCCTGCAGAACCAGTCCGAGCTCTCCCTGAGCCTGTACTACGACGACTATTCGCTGAACTCGGCGGACAACTGGCTGGCCGATCGCCTCGAGTTCGAGGGTGCAAGCCGCGAGCCGACCTCCTCCGTCATCGGCGTCGAGATGGGCCTGACCTTCTGATCCCGGCCCCCGCCGCGACACCCTCCCACTGCTAGTCCGAAAAAACACTTCAAGAGCGTTAACAGGAAGTTGGGAAGGCTGGAAGAAATGCCCGTTTTAATGCGCTGAGCGGCGCCGGGGTCGTTCGCAGGGCTTACTCGAACAAGCGGTTTTTAATCCCTTTCCCTTCCAGTCTTCCCTTCTTCCTGTAAACCGATTTTTTGGTTTTCTTGTGCGCTACGTGGTGGAACCGTTACCCGCGGGCGCGGGTCTGGGCGGGAATCTCGGCGGCGAGTTCGTGCCAGGCGTGCAGGCGCTCCGCGGGGAGTTCGCCGGCGTCGATGGCGGCGCGAACCGCACAGCCCGGTTCGGTCTGGTGGCGACAGTCGCGAAAGCGGCAGGCCACCGCCCGTTCCGCGATGTCCGGGAAGCCGCGCTCCAGGGTATCCAGTGACGGGATCTCGGGCGTGAAGTCGCGCACGCCGGGCGAGTCGATCCAGGCACCCCCGTTGGCCAGCGGGTACCACTGCGCGGTGACCGTGGTATGGCGGCCCTCGCCGGAGGCGGCGAGATCGCCGGTGGCCGGCGCTATGGCGTCGGCGATCCCGTATTGATCGAGCAGGGCGGCCACCAGCGAGGACTTTCCGACGCCGGACTGACCAACCAGGATATTGGTGTGCCCGGCCGCGGCCGCCGCCAGTTCGTCCAGTCCATACCCCGTCCTGGCGGAGACGTACAGCGGATCGAGATCCAGTTCGCGATAGGCGGCCAGCCACTCGGGGGGCTCGGCGGGGCCGGTGTCCTGCTTGTTCACCAGCAGGCGCGGGCGCGCGGGGAGGTTCAGGATCGCGACCAGAAAGCGGTCGATCAAGTTACGCGACGGGGCGGGTTCCGGCGCGATCACGATCCATACGCAGTCGATGTTGGCGGCAATCACCTTGCGTCGCCCGAACCCGTCCCGCCGGACCAGGACGTTGTCGCGATCGAGCTGGCGCGCAACCTGTTCTCCCGCGGCGTCCAGCTCCACGCGGTCGCCACAGGCGAGGTCGCGGAAGCGCCGGTGCAGCCGCAGGCGTCGCGGCGGCTCGTGGTCCACCGCGATGTCGGCCATCTGGTTGTGGCGGGCGAAGACCCGGGCGACCCGGCTCAAGCCGGGACTCCCGGGCGGGGGTTACTCGAACAGGGCATCGATACGCGCGGCACAGATGAAGTCGTTCTCGCTCAGGCCGCCGATGGCATGGGTCGAGAATTCCACCGCGCAGCGGTTGAAGCCGACGGCCATGTCGGGATGGTGATCCTCGACATGGGCAATCCAGGCCACGGCGTTCACGAAGGCCATGGTCTCGTGGAAGTTCTTGAACTTGAAACTGCGCTGGATGCTCTTGCCGGCCTCGTCGATGCCCCAGCCGTCATGCAGTTGCTTAAGGGCGCGCTCCGCGTCCTCCCGCGGCATCGGGTCGGTGAAGCCCTCGCAGGACTGGCAGTGCTTGCTCTTGAGATCACTCATCGAACTGGTAGTACTCCGCGTTGAGATAGGCGACCACGGCGTTGACTTCGTCGTCGAACCAGTTGGTGCCAAGGTTGACGTTGCAGTTGTTGACCTGGGCGACCAGTTCGTCGTGCGAGCCGACCATGCGGTTGTCGCGGGTGTACAGCCCGGAGCCGTCGCCCCCGACCATGTCGGCATGGCAACTGATGCAGTTGTCGCTGTGCAGGTCCTGTCCCACGCGGATGTCGTCGGCCAGGGCCGTGCTCGCGCCGCCCAGGCTCAGCGCGAGCACGGTCGCGGCGGTGGCAATGCTGGTATGGGTATGTCGCATGCTTCCCTCCTTGTGGCGGGGGTTTGGGCCCGTGGTCACGAGCCCTGCAACCATGATGATAGACTCCTGCGACAGATGAAAGGGCAGCCAGCATGCAGGCGTGGGCTGTCCGCCAAGGAGGCACAAGATGGCCGTGAATGCCGAGAACCTGGTCTGGATCGACCTCGAAATGACGGGGCTGGAGCCGCAGACCGACCGAATCCTGGAGGTGGCCACCATTGTCACCGACAAGGAACTGAACATCCTCGCCGAGGGGCCGGTCATCGCGATCTACCAGCCGGCGGAGGTCCTGGAGGCGATGGACGAGTGGAACCAGCGCACCCACGGGACCTCGGGGCTGATCGAGCGTGTGCGCAACAGTTCGTCGGAGACCCGGGATGCGGAACAGGAGACCCTGGAATTTCTGGCGCAGTACGTGCCGAAGGGGGCCTCGCCGATGTGTGGCAATTCGATTTGTCAGGATCGGCGCTTCATGGCGCGGTTGATGCCGGAGCTGGAGCAGTACTTCCACTACCGCAATCTGGATGTCTCGACGCTGAAGGAGCTCGCGCGGCGCTGGGCGCCGGATGTGATCGCGCAGTTGCGCAAGAACGCTTCGCATCAGGCGCTGCAGGATATCCGCGACTCGATCGACGAACTCCGCCTGTATCGCGAGCGCTTTATCCAGCTGCCGCCGGCCTCGCAGCACTGATCTGCGACGTTTGCGGGGGCTTCGTTCGGCCGCCTGCCTTGTAGTGGCTGGTCCTGGTTCGGCATCGGGTGTTTACGGTGGCTTCGGTCCGCATACTGCCAGGCGCTGACTCGCCAGCGCGCCCCGAGTCACTTCTTTGCTCGTGCAAAGAAGTCACCAAGAAACACGCCCGACTGCCGCGACCCCGGCCCGCTGCGCGGGCCGGGGCTGCCCTCGCTCCGAGGGTTTTCGCGGGCGGCGCTGAACTCGCTACGCTGCGCTCCGCTCAGACATCCAGCGCCTTGTCTCCCGCGAAAACCCTCTCCACTCGGCGCGACGACAACGGGGGGTCAAGGTCAAGACAACGGCGGTTCTGACCTTTGTGCCAATGGATGGGGGCTGGGTCTGCCGACACCTGGGCACGCTCGGCCTGCGGCCGTTGCGTGCCGCGCCCGCGTAGCGGGCGCCAGGGGCTTTCGAGCGGCATTGCCTATGGTTAGGCGCAAACATGGTGATGCGTTCGGTTTTGACCTTCGCCTCCCGTATGGAGCCCCTCGCGGAGGGCGTGATGGGCCGGCCCGTTTTCCATAAATTCGGGGCGCTGGATGTCTGAGCGGAGCCGAAGGCGCAGCGAGTTCAGCGCCGCCGGCCCGAGAGCCCTGGAGCAAGGTTCCCGGGCGAAATCCGGGTGCCCTTCTTTGGGTACTTTCTTGGGCAAGCAAGAAAGTACCTCGGGGCGCGCTGGCGAGTCAGCGCCTGGCAGTATGCGGACCGGAGCCACCGTAAACACCGAGCGACGAACCAGGGCCAGCCACAACAAGGCAGGCGGCCGAACGAAGCCACCGTTACCAGCGAACGACGAACCAGGCCCGGATCGTCGTAGGCCCCCGCGCTTGGCGGATTAGCCGCGCGGCTTGAAGCCGGGCGGATGGCGCGCGATCCAGGCGACAAAGTCGCGGATCACCGGCTCGGTCAGCAGTGCGTCGCGTGTGTTCAGGCGCTCGGCCAGGACTTGCTCGTCGAAGTGCTTGTGAATGTGATCGTGGCAGGGACGACAGACCCAGAGAATGCGACCCTCGCGCTCCGCGCGGCTGAAGCGCCGCCGGATGCGCTTGCGCCGGTGCTGCTTGCGCGGAATCAGATGGTGGCGTGTCAGCGTATCCATCCGGCGCCCGCACAGCTCGCATCCGTGCAGGGGGCTGCCGTCGGGAGGGCCGGATCCGTTCACGGCGTCTGCTGGCGGAGGCGGCAGCGCGGCGGCGGCCGGGTGATGGCATAGTCCGGCTCGGCCAGGTCCATCAGACAGGGCGCTCCCTCCGGGTCGACAATGCGCGTGGCGATGGCGCGGATCGCATCGCCACGCAAGCCGGCCTCGCGGACCTGGCGGCTGGCGACGGGCTGCCATTCTCCATCGCGTTCCTCCGCGATCTCGAAGCCGAAGGGGAAGTAGCCGGGGGCGCCCAGACGCAGGTCGGTGACGACCAGCCGGTCGGGTTCGTCGTCACGCTCCGCACGATGGAAACGCAGGAAGTCGCCGGCGAACCACTGCAGGCGTTGCCCGTCCTCCAGGGCCAGCGCGGCATCCTCCAGATGGGCGCCGCGCTCGAAGACCTCGAAGTCCGGCCGGATGGGCTGATCGAGGATGCCGACCCAGGCCTCCAGGAAGTGGCCGTCGTCGATGACGGTGACGCGCCACAGGAGCAGGTTGAACGGGGTGGGCTGGATCATGCGCGGCTGGTCCTGCAGATCCATTGCGATCAGCGTGGGCTGGATGCGATGGTCGAGCCAGGCCTTCAGCGCGAGACCGGAACCGGCGTAGGCGGTGGACAGCACGAGTCCGGCGACCAGCAGGCGTGGCGCGAAACGGTAGAACAGGGCACCGATGGCCGCGACCAGCAGGGGCAGGGTGTAGAACGGGTCGATCACGAAGATGGAACCCGTGGACAGGGGGCCGACCGGCAGCGGCCAGAGCACCTGGGTGCCGTAGGTGGTCAGCAGGTCGTTCAGCGCGTGCGTGGCCCAGATCAGGAAGAAGAACAGCCACCAGCGGCCAAAGCCGATCTCCCGCGTCGCCGGGACCTTCGCCAGCAGCCCCGCGACACCGGTGGCCACCAGCAGCTGTACCAGCCAGGAGTGGGTAAAGCCCCGGTGGTGGATGAACTCGGATACCGCGTCCCCGTAAGCTATGAACGCATCCAGGTCGGGCAGCAGCGCAACGCCGGCCCCCAGCACTACGGCCTTGCGCCCCAGGCGGGAGCCGAGGACGAGGCCGCCGATCACGGCGCCGAGACTGGCGTGGGTAACGGGATCCATGCGTGATCATTCCTTCATTCAGAGGCTCGACGATTACCGAGCCTGCGACCGGGCCGCGGGGCGCGAGTTCGGGCGATCAAACCAGAGCGGTGGACATGACTCAAGCCACAGGGGCGAAAGACTGGCATTTCTGGGTGGACCGGGGCGGGACGTTCACCGACCTGGTCGCGCGTGATCCGACGGGGCGGCTGCATACCCGCAAGTTGCTGTCCGATAACCCGCAGGCGTATGCCGATGCGGCGGTACAGGGCATGCGCGACCTGCTCGGCCTCGATCCTGGCGCACCGATCCCCGAGGGGGTGATCCACGAGGTGCGCATGGGGACCACGGTGGCCACCAACGCCCTGCTCGAGCGCAAGGGGGAGCCCACCCTGCTGGTGATCACCGAGGGTCTGGAGGACGTGCTGGCGATCGGGCACCAGGCGCGGCCGGACCTGTTCGCGCGGGCCATTCGGCTGCCGTCGCCGGTGTATGCCCGCGTGGAACCGGTGCGCGAGCGGGTGAACGCGGCCGGGGAGGTCCTCCAGCCGGTGGATCTGGAGGCCCTGCGCCCGCGCCTGCAGGCGGCGCTGGAGGACGGGATTCGTGCGCTGGCGATTGTCTGCATGCACGGTTATCGCTATCCGGCGCATGAACAGGCTATCGCGGCACTCGCCCGCGAGATGGGGTTTGCCGAGGTGGCTGCCAGCCACGCGACCAGCCCGCTGATCAAGCTGGTACCCCGTGGCGAGACCACGGTGGTGGATGCCTATCTGTCGCCGGTGCTGGGCCGCTACGTGGAACAGGTCAGCACGGAACTAGGCGATGTGCCCCTGCGCTTCATGCAGTCGCATGGCGGGCTGGTGGATGCGGCGCCGTTTCGCGGGCGAGACGCGATCCTTTCGGGGCCGGCCGGCGGGATCGTCGGGGCGCTGAAGACCGCCGCGCCGCTCGGCTTCGAGCGCCTGATCACCTTCGACATGGGCGGGACTTCCACGGACGTCGCGCACCTGGCCGGCGAGCTGGAACGCCGCCAGGAGAGCGAGGTGGCCGGTGCCCGCCTGCGCGTGCCGATGCTGGACATCCACACTGTCGCGGCGGGCGGCGGCTCGGTTTGTCGCTTCGACGGCATCCGCCTGCGGGTCGGGCCGGAGTCGGCCGGGGCGCAGCCGGGGCCGGCCTGCTATGGCCAGGACGGGCCGCTGACGGTGACCGACTGCAACGTGCTGCTGGGGCGCCTGCGCCCCGAGTATTTCCCGGCGGTGTTCGGTCCCGGGCGCGACCGGCCGCTGGATCCGGAACCGGTCCGCCGACAGTTCGATGCGCTGGTGGAGGCCGTCCGTTCCGCGACCGGGGAGGCGGCGACGCCGGAAGGGCTGGCCGAGGGGCTGTTGCAGATTGCGGTGGAGCACATGGCCCAGGCCATCAAGACCATCTCGGTGCAGCGCGGCCACGATGTGTCGCGCTACGCCCTGGTGTGTTTCGGCGGCGCGGGCGGGCAGCATGCCTGCCGGGTGGCGGAGCAGCTGGGCATGGAACACATCCTGTTCCATCCGCTGGGCGGGGTGCTGTCGGCCTACGGCATGGGGCTGGGCGAGCTGCGCGCCCTGCGCGAGCGCAGCCTGGAATGGCCGCTGGACGAGGCGCATGCCGAGGCGATCGATGCGGCGCTGGAGGATCAGGCCGGCGCGGCGGCCGCGGCCTTGGCGGAGCAGGGCGTGGCCGCGGACGCCATGCGCATTGAGCGGCGCCTGCATCTGCGGCTGGCGGGGTCGGATACCGCGCTGGAGGTGCCGGCCGGTTCGCCCGAGGCACTGATGGAGGCCTTCGCCGCCGCCTGGCGCGGGCGGTACGGCTTCGCGCCGCCGGATCGTCCGCTGGTGGTGGCGGTCGCGGCGGCCGAGGCGATCGCGACCAGCGCCGGGGAGTCGATGGCCAAGCCGGAGGCATGCCCCGATGCGGTGCCCGCACCCCAGGCGGATACGGTATCGCTGCGGGTGGCCGGCGAGTGGCGCGATGTCCCGCTGTACCGGCGCGAGGCGCTGTGCCCCGGGATGACCCTGGCGGGGCCGGCGCTGGTGATCGAGGCCACCGCGACACTGGTGCTGGAGCCGGGCTGGTCCGGGTGCATCGAGCACGAGGGCACGCTGCGCCTGGAGCGCGAGGCCGACGCTGACCGGCGCGCGCAGCCGGCGGCCAGTGATCCGGCCGCGATACCGCGCGATCCGGTCCTGCTGGAGGTCTTCAACAACCGCTTCATGGCGATTGCCGACCAGATGGGCTTTACTCTGCGCAACACTGCGCACTCGGTGAACATCAAGGAGCGCCTGGACTTCTCCTGCGCGTTGTTCGATGCCCGGGGCCAGCTGGTGGCCAACGCCCCGCACATGCCGGTGCACCTGGGTTCGATGGGTGCCAGCGTGCGCGCGGTGGTCGCGGCCGCCGGCGCCGAGCTGCGCCCGGGGGATGCCTGGGTGCTGAACGATCCCTACAACGGCGGGACCCATCTGCCGGACATCACGGTGGTCACGCCGGTGTTCGTGGGGCCCGGCGGCGTGGTGACCGAAGACCCGGAGGCCGAGGTGGCTGCCCCGGCGTTCTTCGTGGCCTCGCGCGGGCATCACGCGGACGTCGGCGGCATCACGCCCGGCTCCATGCCGGCCTTCTCCCGTCGACTGGAGGAGGAGGGGGTGCTGATCCCGCCGACCCGGCTGGTCCGTGACGGGCGCTTTGCCACGTCGCTCCTGCGGGACGTCCTGGCCTCGGGTGACTGGCCAGCCCGCAACCCCGACCAGAATCTGGCGGACCTGGAGGCCCAGGTGGCGGCCAATCGCAAGGGACTGGAGGAGCTGGGCCGGCTGCTGGACGAGTATGGCGTGCCGACCGTCACGGCCTACATGCAGCACGTACAGGACAATGCCACCGAGGCGGTCGAGCGGCTGATCCCGAGTCTGGAGGGCGGTACGTTCCAATATGCGCTGGACAACGGCGCCGAGATTCGGGTGGCCGTCACGCGTGATCCGGGGGCACGCCGCCTGCGGATCGACTTCGCGGGGACCTCGCCGGCCCGCGAGGACAATTTCAATGCCCCGGGCTCCATCGTGCGGGCGGCGGTGCTGTACGTGCTGCGCACGTTGCTGGAAGACGAGATCCCGCTGAATGATGGCTGCCTGGCGCCGGTGGACCTGGCGATCCCGGAGGGCTGCCTGCTGAATCCGGTGCCGCCCGCCGCCGTGGTCGCCGGGAACGTCGAGACCTCGCAGGTGGTGACCGATGCGCTGTTCGGGGCCCTGGGCGTGCAGGCCGCGGCTCAGGGCACGATGAACAACCTGACCTTTGGCGATGCCGGGCGGCAGTACTACGAGACGATCGCCGGCGGTGCCGGGGCCGGTCCCGGGTACGAAGGGGCCAGCGCCGTACAGACGCACATGACCAACTCCCGCCTGACCGACCCCGAGGTGCTGGAGAGTCGTTTCCCGGTGCGGGTGGAGCGATTCGGCTATCGCCGGGGCTCCGGTGGCGGCGGACGGTACCGCGGTGGCGATGGCGTGATCCGCCGACTGGGCTTCGATGCGCCGATGGAGGTGGTGCTGCTGGCCAACCGGCGCCGCGTGCCACCGTTCGGGCTGGCCGGGGGCGAGCCCGGGGCGCCGGGCGAGGACGTGATCCTGCGTGCGGATGGCGGCCGCGAGCCGCTGGCGGGCTGCGACCGTCGCGAGGTGGGCCCGGGGGATGCAGTGGAGATCCATACGCCTGGCGGGGGCGGCTACGGTCGCGGGTAGGGTCCGGCCACCGCCCTTGGCGTCCGGTGCTCGGCCTTCGGGCCCTTGGAGATCGACGCGGCGGGCCGTGCGATGACAGGGAACCGTCCGGTCGGTCATTGCGAGGCGCCGCAGGCGCCGTGGCAATCTCCCGTTTCTCGCCCGGCGTCAGCGCACGTTCAATCCCAGCGCTGGGGTACGCGCTGGATCTCGTCGGTGTCGTAGCCCAGTTCGTCGAGGCGGGCGAGGATGGCCTGGTAGTCCTCCTCGGCCATCTCCGGTTCGCGTGCCATGATCCAGACGTAGTCGCGCTTGCTGCGGCCGATCACGGTCTGGCTGTAATCCTCGTCGAGGTAGACGATCAGGAACTCGGCCTTGAATGGCCACAGAAAGCGCATGCCCCATTCGGCGTTGTCCTCGCTCTTCACGAAGCCGGTGGGGTTGTATTCGCGGCGCGGGCCGTCGAAGCCGCCCTTGTTGAACGAGAAGGTGGTGGCAATGGTGCCGTCCTCGTTGAGGGCGTACTGCTCCAGGGCGTTATAGGCGTCGCGCTCGAGGAAGGTCGGGATGTTGGCGATCACGTACCAGTCGCCCATGTAGCGGTCGAGATCCACGTGATCCACGGTGGGCATCTTCTGCGGGGTGCTGCATCCGGTCATCAGGATCCCCAGTACCAGGCCCGCGCAAAGGGCCGCCAGTGAGCGTGTCATCGTCGTCTTCCCGGGTGGCGTCGGGAAATGGACCACGGGGGCGTGAAAAAGGTCCGGCCCGGCGACGGATTCCCCGGAGGGGCGGGCCTCAGGCGGTCTGACCGAGGCGCTGGTCCATCAGGTGGTCGAACAGGGATTCCTCGGGGATGATCTGGGCGCGTCCGCTGCGGAATTCATGGGCCAGTCCCTGAATGCTGTGCTGGCGCTTGGCGCGGCCGGCGGCATCGGTGAACAGCAGCCGTCCGGCGTGACTGCCGCGCCAGACCAGCTTCATCCGGGTGACCTTGGTGCCCGCAGGCGAGGTGAACTGGATCCAGGTGCCGGAAACCAGGTTGTCGGCGTATTCGACGTGCTCGTCGTCGTGATCGCGCATCAGGGACGGGTCGTCGTCGGCATGACGCGGCGAGGTGCCGAACACCGAGCTCGACCGGCTGCCGGCCCGTTTCCGGGCCTGTTCCATGCGCTCGTCTGCGGCCGCCGTTTCGTCGGACGACCCGGTCGCTGGACTGATGTCGGGCTTGGTCGGCTCGGCGGGCGTGGAGCGGCGTTTTCCGGCGGCCACCAGGTGGGCACTGACCAGGTCCTGCTTGATGCGGGCCCGTTCCTCCTTGGACAGGGGGGCCTTGTCGAGAAAGGCGCGGATGCGGGCCAGGAGGGGGGCCGAGGCCTGAAAATCCGGCTCGGCCTGCATCAGGGCCAGGAGTTCGTGCAGCAGGGCCATGCCGTCGTTATCGGCCTCCGTGTCTCCCGCGGCTTCGGCTCCGGTGCTTTCGCTCCCATCCCCGGCATCTGTCTCCGCCGTCTTTTGCGCGGTCATCAGCGGGACCCAGGCATCCATCAGCTGCTCGCGGGCCTCGTCCGGGATGTCCTGCCCCATGGAGATCACGGTGCGCTCGACCGTGGATTCCACGTTGTAGGTGATCTCCAGCGTGCGTTCTTCCTGTTGCGCCTCGGCCTGTTCACTGGCTGCCTGATGGGCGATCTGTTCCTCGACTTCTGCGAGGTCGTCCCGCAGTCGCGCGAGCGCCTGGTCGTAGGCGTCGCTGTCGCCAAGGCCCTCGTTGCGCACGCGTTCCACGTTCTCGAAGACCAGACGGCTAAGCGGCAGCTGGCGAGCCTCGTCCAGCGGCAGGTCGGGGTCGATGCGCAGGGCGATGTTCAGCAGCAGCCCGGTCATTTGCCGCGCGGGGTGGCCGCGGTCACGGAAAAAGTGCGTCTCGCGCATGGCGATCCGTACCAGCGGGAGCTGGAGATCCGACAGCGGTTCGCGCAACGCGGGATTGAGGTCGTCGCGCTTCAGGATCATGTCGAACAGGCCCTGAAGCAGGTCCATCACGAAGGGTTCCAGGGTGCTGGGCGAGGCACTGTTCAGCACGGTGGTGACCGCATCCGCCGGCGAGCCGTAACCAGCCCCGGCCGCTGGCGCCCCTCCGGCGGCCGCGACGACCTGGCCGGCGACCGGGACCTGGTAGCCGAACTGCGCCCAGTTGCCCGCGGCGCCGGCGGCGGGCGCAGTCGCACCCGCACCCGCACCCGCACCCGCAGGTGGCGGTCCGCCACCGCCGGGAGCACCCTGCGGCACGGGACCCGTCGCCGTGGCCGCGCCCGGATGGGGGCGGGTGCCGGCCCGTGCCTCGGGCACCGTGAAACCCGCATCGCGGAAGGCCTGCAGCAGCGCCTGCATTTCCGGCTGCAGTTCCCGGACCACGTCGCGGTCGAACCAGTGCAGCAGGAGCAGGCAGTCTTCCGGCGGCAGGGGCACGGCCTCGAGCGCTTCCAGGAAGGCCTCGCCCAGGGCATGCGGGTGCCACGGGGCGTCCTCGGGCGCGGGCGCCAGGTGGTAATCCCGAGTGACGGTCTCCAGGGCATCGATCTCCGCCGCCATCACCGAGCGCGCGCCGGTGACCAGCTTGCGCAGGGCCACCTCGCGCTCGGTATCGGCGGCGTCCATCAGGCTCAGTTCGTGCTCGCCTGCCGCCTCGGTGTCGTCGGCGTCCTCGGGTGTGACTGCACTGTGAAGTCGGTCACGAAAATGCTGGAGGATGGCGGCGCTGGCCATGCGGATCTGGCGCGACAGGGCGAGGTTCTGGGCCGCGCGCTGGGAGTCGATCGCGCGCTCGGAGGCCTCCATCAGGCGGTCGTCGAGTTCGCCCAGAAAGGTCTCGAGGCGCGTCTGGACGCCCTTGGAGAAGGGGCCCCAGACGCGATGCAGGGTTCGGGCCGGAATCCGGTGACGTTGCGCCATGATCGCTATGTATCTGGTCCAGGCCACAATCTAGCACCCCTGCGGCCGCGGGTGTGACCGTCCATGCCGCCTTGGTGCGCGTCGGGCGGGGAACCGCCCGCGGATACCCGGGTCAACCTTGCATCGACGCGGGGGACCTTCATTCATGCAGCAGATGATCGAGTGGGCGGAGCAGGGACGACTGCCGGATACGTTTGTGCGCGCGGGCATTCGTCGCCTGCTGGCCGAACGCTTGCGCGAAAGCGGTGCGCCGGCCGAGGAGGCGATGGAACGGCGCTATGCGCTGATCGAGGCGATGCGCAAGGCGCCCGTGGCGTTGTCGACCGAGGTGGCGAACGAGCAGCACTACGAGGTGCCCACCGAGTATTTCGAGCGCTGTCTGGGGCCGTGGCTGAAATATTCCTGTGCCTGGTGGCCCGACGGTGTGAATGACCTGCGTGCGGCCGAGGCGGGCATGCTGCAACTGACCTGCGAGCGGGCCGGTCTGGAGAACGGGCAGCAGGTGCTGGAGCTGGGTTGTGGCTGGGGGTCGCTGTCCCTGTGGATGGCGGAACAGTATCCGCAGTCCCGCATTGTGTCGGTGTCCAATTCCGCGACCCAGCGGGCCTCCATCGAGGCGCGCCGGGATGCGCGCGGACTGGACAACCTGACGATCGTGACCGCCGACATGAATGACTTTGCCCCGGAGCAGACGGGGTTCGACCGGGTGGTCTCGGTGGAGATGTTCGAGCACATGCGCAACTGGCCGGAGCTGCTGCGGCGCATTTCGACCTGGCTGCGACCGGGCGGACAGTTCTTCATGCATGTATTCGCCCATCGCGAGTTTGCCTACTTCTTCGAGAGCGAGGGCGCCCACGACTGGATGGGGCAATACTTCTTCCGTGACGGGCTGATGCCGGCGGACGACCTGGCGCGGCACTTCCAGGACGACCTGCGGGTGGTCCGCCAGTGGCGGGTGAACGGCCAGCACTACGCGCGCACCCTGAACGCCTGGCTGAGCCGTCAGGACGCCGCGCGGAACGAGCTGATGCCGCTGTTCGAGCAGACCTACGGGAAGCAGGACGCGGCGCTGTGGTTCCAGCGCTGGCGCATGTTCTACATGGCCTGTGCCGAATTGTTCGATTATCGCGGCGGCAACGAGTGGTTCGTGTCGCACGTCCTGTTCACGCGACCCGAGGCCTGAGCCGTGGCGGGCTGGATGCTGTTCCTCGCCGGGCTGGCCGCGGCGCTGCTCCTGATGACGGGGGTCTGGGCGGCGAGTGTCGCCCGCCGCGACGCCAGCCTGGTGGATCGTTACTGGGGGCTGGGCTTCGTGCTGGTCACGCTGGTGTGGTGGGGGCTGTCCGGCTGGCCGCCGCAGGGGCTGTGGATCGTGGTCCCGGTGCTGTTGTGGGGTGTGCGCCTGTCCGCCTTCATTACCTGGCGCAACTGGGGCCATGGCGAGGACGGGCGCTACACCGACATGCGCGCCGGTCGCAGCGAAACGGCCTTCGCCGCCCGCAGCCTGGTGACCATCTTCTGGCTGCAGGGGGGGCTGGTGGCCGTGATCGGCCTGCCGATGCTGGCGGTGATACAGGCGGATGGCCTGTGGTGGCCGCTGGCTGTCGCCGGGCTTCTGGCCTGGGCCGTCGGGTTGTGGTTCGAGGCGGTGGCCGACGCCCAGATGGCGCGCTTCCGCCGCGACCCGGGTAACCGCGGGCAGGTAATGGATCGCGGGCTTTGGCGCTACAGCCGCCATCCCAACTACTTCGGCGAGATCGTGGTCTGGGTCGGGTTCGGCATGCTGGCCCTGGCCGCCGGGGGCTGGTGGGCCGTCCCGTCGGCGGTGCTCATGATCCTGCTGATCCTGCGTGTGTCCGGCGTCACGTTGCTGGAACGACGCCTGCACAAATCGCGTCCCGGGTACGCGGACTACGTGCGGCGCACCAACACGCTGATCCCGGGTCCGCCACGCCCCTGAACTGCGGGTGGCAACGGGCCCGGATCCCTTGCCGTGCTTTCCCCCTCCGCGCTATAAAGCGCACGTCCCGCCGGGCGGTTTCGCCGCCGGGCGCAGCCTTCATTGATGCAGCCAACCGCGAGCGAGTCGATCGATCCAATGAGTGCGACCCCGAGTTCCGTCCAGGCCATTGAGCTGAAAGGGCGCATGATGCTGGTCTCCGTGCTGCGCGTGTACCAGACCGATCCGCAGGTCCTGGGCGAGGTACTGGCGGCGCGGCGCGAGCAGGCCCCGGAGTTGATGCGCGACATGCCGATCGTGCTCGATCTGGAGGCGGTGGCCGAGAGCCCGGAGTCGGATCTGCAGGCGACCATCGAGCGCGTGCGCGCCGAGGGCTTCAAGCTGATCGGGCTGCAGGCCGGCGAGGTCGCCGAGCGGCTGCAGAGCTACGCCGAACTGTTCGATGTCCTGCCGGTACTGCAGCTGGGCGGGCGCGGCGGTGCGCCCACCGGCGAGGTGTCGCTGGAGGACGAGACCCCGGCGCCCGAGCGGGCCGACGAGGCGCAGGAGAAGAGCGCACCGGCCGAGGTCGCGGCCGTCCACAGCGCGACCCGTATCGTCGATCAGCCTGTGCGCTCCGGGCAGCAGATCTATGCCCGTGGCGGCGACCTGATCGTGACCGGCGCGGTCTCGCCGGGGGCCGAGTTGCTGGCCGACGGGCACATCCATGTGCTGGGGCCGTTAAGAGGGCGTGCGCTGGCCGGGGTGCGTGGCCTGGTGACGGCGCGTATCTTCTGCCGGCGTCTGGATGCCGAGCTGCTGTCCATCGCCGGGCATTACCGGATCGCCGAGGACATCACGGAAGCCGAGCGTGGCGAGAATCGGCTGGTGACACTGGACGGCGAAAGCCTCAAGATCGCGGAGATCTGAACGGCGGCCCGCGGGGCGGCCGGCCACGACATGACAGGAACCCGTCCGCCTGTCCCGGGCACTGCCGGGTACCGGCAAGACGACAAGGAGCTGCAGCCAACATGGCACGTATCGTAGTGATTACCTCGGGCAAGGGCGGGGTGGGCAAGACCACCACCTCGGCCGCGATTGCCACCGGCCTGGCCCTGCGCGGTCACAAGACCGCCGTGATCGACTTTGACGTGGGTCTGCGCAACCTCGACCTGATCATGGGGTGCGAGCGGCGCGTGGTGTACGACTTCGTCAACGTGATCAACGGCGACGCCAACCTGAAGCAGGCCCTCATTCGCGACAAGCGGGTGGACAACCTGTACATCCTCCCGGCCTCCCAGACCCGCGACAAGGACGCCCTGACCCAGGACGGCGTGGAGCGGGTGCTGAACGAATTGTCCGAGGATTTCGAGTACATCGTCTGTGACAGCCCGGCCGGCATCGAGCGTGGCGCCCTGATGGCTGCGTATTTCGCCGACGAGGCGATCGTGGTGACCAACCCCGAGGTCTCCTCGGTGCGCGACTCCGACCGTATCCTGGGGATCCTGGCGAGCAAGACGCGGCGGGTGGAGCAGGGCGGCGAACCGATCGAGGGCAAGCTGCTGCTGACGCGCTATTCGGCCGAGCGCGCCGAACGTGGCGAGATGCTGAGCATCGAGGACGTCGGCGAGATCCTCGCGATCGAGCTGCTCGGTGTGATCCCGGAATCCCAGGCGGTGCTGAATGCCTCCAACGCCGGCCAGCCGGTGGTGCTGGACGAGGAGTCCGACGCCGGGCAGGCCTACCAGGATGCGGTCGCGCGCTTCCTGGGCGAGGAACGCCCGCTGCGGTTTGTCGACGTACCGAAGAAGGGCTTCTTCGGGCGCCTGTTCAAGGGGTGATCATGGGGATCTTCGATTACTTCCGCCAGCCGCGGCAGAAGAGCGCGAGTGTCGCCAAGGAACGCCTGCAGATCATCGTGGCGCGCGAGCGCGCGGCGCGTTCCGGGCCCGATTACCTCCCGGCGATGCAGCAGGAACTGCTCCAGGTGATCCGCAAGTATGTGCAGGTCGATGACGACGCGGTGCAGATGAATGTGGATCGCGAGGGGGACTGCGAGGTCCTCGAGCTGAACATCACCCTGCCGGACGACAAGGAATAGCACGATGAAAGTGCTCATCACCGGCTCGGCCGGCTTTATTGGCAGCGCGCTCAGCCTGCGCCTGCTGGAGCGCGGCGACGAGGTGATCGGCGTCGACAACCTGAATGACTACTACGACGTCTCGCTGAAGGAGGCGCGCCTGGCGCGCACTCAGGACCACCCGAGCTATACCGAGGTGCGCGAGGACATCGCCGACCGCGCGGCGATGGAGCGGGTGTTCCGCGAGCATCGCCCGCAGCGGGTGGTGAACCTGGCGGCCCAGGCCGGGGTGCGCTACTCGCTGGAGAACCCGGCGGCCTATGTCGACACCAACCTGGTCGGCTTCGGCAACATCCTGGAGGGCTGCCGCCACAACGGCGTGGAGCACCTGGTCTACGCCAGCTCCAGTTCGGTCTATGGCGCCAACACCACCATGCCGTTCTCGGTGCACGACAACGTCGATCACCCGCTGAGCCTCTACGCCGCGAGCAAGAAGGCCAACGAGCTGATGGCGCACACCTACAGCCACCTCTACGACCTGCCGGTGACGGGCCTGCGCTTCTTCACCGTCTACGGCCCCTGGGGCCGCCCGGACATGGCGCTGTTCCTGTTCACGAAGAAGATCCTGGCGGGCGAGCCGATCGACGTCTTCAACTACGGGCACCACCGGCGCGACTTCACCTATATCGACGACATCGTCGAGGGCGTGATCCGCACCCTGGATCACGTGGCGCCGCGCAACCCCGAGTGGAGCGGGGCCGAGCCGGATTCCGCCACCAGTGCCGCGCCCTATCGGCTCTACAACATCGGCAACCACGAGCCGGTGGAGCTGATGCGCTACATCGAGGTGCTGGAGGACTGTCTGGGCCGGAAGGCCGAAAAGAACCTCCTGCCGCTGCAGCCGGGGGA